>NZ_JABFCR010000062.1:0-20576 GCF_013087555.1 Mucilaginibacter humi | reverse complement strand
GTGCTTTTAACGCCGTCATCATGTCCTTCTACCATTAAGCTTTGTATCAGATCAAGGAAGGTAGAGATCATTACCGGGTAGAACATGGTAGTAGACTCATGATCTAAATACTTAGCGGTTTTAAACTTGCCAAATTTAAACTTGTTCATGATGTTGTTATACGCCACCATGGTATTTATTTTATATGGCTCATCCTTAACAGCAGTATCAATTTTTAGTGGCATAAGGTGGTAAACAAAGCCTTCTTTATATAAGTATGGCTGCATACCTATCAGGTTTTCGTTACCAACGGTAATTGCAAAGCATATAGGGCGTTTCCAATTGTTATGTGCCAATATATCCAGCATAGCCAGGTTATCCTTCATGATATAGTTTGAAGTATATTTCCACTTCATGGTATCTGCTATCAGGCTTATTTTATCAGCAGGTACCACATTGTTTTTAATAATATCCTGCGGATTGATAGTTATCTTAAAGTTTTTAGTTGGCAGGTAATTAGCAGTTTCGCCATTTGGATAAGTAGTCATCACCCGGGGTCATCCGACGATATAAAATCAAACACATCCTTCACCTCAGTATATCCCGGTATTTTTTGATCCCTGAAATACAGTACATCGCGTATACCGTCTTTATATTTATCAAATGGCATGGTAATAGGCAGCGCGTCCGCTTCGTTCATTTTACGTTGCATCTGGTGTATATACCAGTCACCGGTAAATAAGCTAAGGTTAACCAGGCGCACGTCAGGGCGTATTCCCTCAACCTCTTGCGCATACCATACACAATAGGTATCGTTATCGCCATAAGTAAATAATATGGCGTTTGGCGGGCAGGATATCAGGTAATTATATGCCATATCATGCGCTACCATTTTGGTAGAGCGGTCATGCGCTTTCCATTCTTGTTTAGCTAATACTACCGGCACAGTTAAAAGGCATATCGCGGTAGCTACATAAGCGGCTGTTTTTGGAGTGATCTTTTTCCTTAAAAACTCGGCCAGCGCAATAACACCCAAACCTATCCAGATAGCGAATGCATAGAATGATCCGACATAAGAGTAGTCCCTTTCGCGCGGTTGTACCGAGGGCTGGTTAACGTACATTACAATAGCCATACCGGTAAAGAACCAAAGCAGGGCTATAATTAGCGCGTCGCGTTTCTTTTGTTTAAAATGGTACCACATACCCAATAAGCCCAATATAAATGGAAGGGCATATAGCGGGGTATAGGTTAAGCCATGGGTAACAGATTTTGGTAAATGTTTGGTGCCATCTAAAATACCGCTGGTCCAATCACCGTCAACATAGCCTTTAAAGCCACCCATTTGTTGTTGTCCGTCGCCATCATTTACGCGTCCTACGAAGTTCCACAAAAAGTACCTTACATACATCTGGTACGTTTGCCAGCTGAAGAAAAACTTCAGGTTTTCAACCATGCCGGGTACATCCGTATCGCCCATTTGCAGCCATTGCCTGTAAAAGCTTGGGTCCTGACCCTCGGTGCTGTAAATACGCGGGAAAACTGTTGTATGGTCGTAAATATAATGTTGTTTTTTGCCTGATACTTCATATTTCTTTTCGCCCTTACGATATAAAGTAGCGCCTTCGGTTTGGTCAACAACTTTAGCATCAAAGTACGGGCCCGTTAATAAGGGTGTTTCGCCATATTGATCCGGTTTAAATAGCCGTTTAAGGTAAACGCGTTATCCGGGTGCGAGTTATCTAAATTGGTATTGGCAGTAGCGCGGATAGGGATATAAACAAACGCGCTGTAGCCAAAATAAATAAAGGCCACACATAGTAAAGCCAGGTTTAATACAGCCTTGCCTTTTTTAATACTGTAAACAATACCGGCCACCAATAAGCTTATCAGCAATATAAAGAAGAAGATAGACCCTGTACCAAAGCCCAAACCTAAAGTGTTAACGAAGAACAAATCGAAATAAGCCGATAGCTGAATGGTCCACTGCCTGATACCAAACTGTACCAATCCAAGAATACCAATGCTTATTAAAAAGGCAATAACCGCGCTTTTAGTGGTAATGGTTTTGGCCCTGCGGAAGTAAACAACCAGCGATAATGCCGGGATAGTTAACAAGTTAAGCAAGTGGATACCTATGGATAAACCAATAATATAAGCTATAAATATTAACCATTTGTCGGCGCCCGGCTCATCAGCATGGGCATCCCATTTTAATATGGCCCAGAATACAATTGATGTACATAGCGCTGATAAGGCAAATACGATTGTCTCGACAGCCGAGAACCAGAAGGTATCAGTATAAGTAAATGCAAGCGCGCCCACTAAGCCAGCGCCCATAATTAATATGGTACGTACATTCTCGTTCTCACCATCCTTAGCAGCAGGAACCAATTTTTTAGCTAACGCGGTAATGGTCCAGAACAGGAACATGATAGTTGCACCACTGGCAATTGCCGAGCCTAAATTGGTAAAATATGGAACTTTGGTATTGTCGCCGAATGATAACAACGAGAAGAATTTGCCCAGCATAGCAAACAAAGGGTAACCCGGTTGGTGCGAAACCTGTAAACGGAACGCGCACGAAATAAATTCGCCGCAATCCCAAAAACTTACGGAAGGCTCTAAAGTTAAAATGTAGGTTGCAGAAGCTATAACAAAGCAAAGCCAGCCCAGCAGGTTATTGATCTTTTTGTATTGCATTGGTTAAGAGTAAAGTTTATTCAATAAGTAAATATCAATATTTTTTGAAATACTGATACAGCATTAACATCTTTTAACATAAAACGAGGCCTAAACCATCATTTGCCGCAAAGATGATAAAATTACTTTAACACTTATAACCTGTTAAGTGCTTTGTTAAAACTTTAGTGCCACCCCAATATCAAAGTAAAATACAGATGATTGTGTTGTTAAACCCAGCGCTTTTACCACTGCTGCCGATTTAAACTGATTTTGCGCCAAGGCATAGGTAGGGGTAAGGTTAAGGGTAAAATTACCCCTCGAATATTCAACCGGGATGGCGCACTCAAAATCCAATAACTTATATTGGCTTAGCTCCGACTGGTAGGTTTGCAGCAATGCCGTTGCCGCTGCTGAATTTTGTACATTTTTACGTTTACGATAAACTATATAACCGTTATAGAAATTCTGGGTGCCTGTATTGGCTTCAATAGTTGGCGACAGCGTTAGTGCATCATCTTTTCCAAATACGCCGTCAATTTCAAAATCACGGCTTAGGGCAATGTTCAGGAACAAATCGCCGGCTATAGCTTGTTTGTTGAAATTGTAGTCGACAGTTAAGGTTGGTGTTACAAAATCGTTGTCAAAGCTTAAATTTCCGCTAATGGTACTGCTTTGCGAAGAGGTTACCTGTGTACTGTTGCTACTGTAAAAGAATTTGGAGAAAGATAGCCCGCCCGATAGTTTATCACTCAGATCGAAATCATACCCAAGGGTAACATCGCCACCATCAACCTTGTTCTTTTTGCGATTAGGCACAACATACAAGCTGCCTGATAAATAAATGCCGTTGCTAAAAGCGTATTTAAGCTGAGGAGTAATAACCGCAGTGCGCACAGAATCTGCCCGGCCCATAAATACACTATTGCTTAGATAATTTAATTTTATTTCCGGGCCGGATTTACTGTCAGCTTCCCCGGTAGTTTTTGTTTGTGCTAACGCGATAAAAGAATTACAGCAAAGTGTACAAAGTAATAATGCTTTGTAAGGTTTAATCATAATTAACAGGGGTAATTATGATAAAGGTATAATAAAAGCACAAAAAAACGGGTATCCCAAAAATACCCGTTTACAAAGCTGTGAGTTAATATTGGATTAGATCTTTATAACGCGTGTATCCTTTTTAGGCTTTGCGTCTTTATGATCTTCCAAAAGTTCAGGTATCAGCTTAATAATGCTAATCATCGCGCCGCCTATCAATACCATCGCTTTAAAACCGAAGCGTACAAAAGGCTTCATTGTTTCCCAGTTCTCTTTCCGGTATCGGTTTGTGGTTGTTTGCGATTACGCTGAACGGGTTTATATTTTACAGGATGGTTTGCCATAGCTTTAATATTTATATTAATAAAGCTATGAAAAGGTAAATTGTTTAAAATATTACTAAGCCACTTTCCGCTTCAACGTCAACACCGTAATCTCTGGCCAAACGCCTAACCTGCCTGAGAAGGCCAGAAACCAAATCCACGATTTACATACAGATATCGGTCTCCCTCATTAGCCAAGCCGGCCCAATCTAAATAACGGTATTGCACCGGGCTCCATCTAAAGCCATCAACCTCTACACCAAACTGCGCGCCGTGGGTATGGCCGGATAGGGTGAGGCGGACATTTGCATTAGTGTTATAGCGTACTTGTTCCTCCCAATGGGTTGGATCGTGCGAGAGGAGTATTTTAAATGATTTCGGATCAACACCTGCTAATGCTTTACTCAGGTCGCCTTTTTGTATAAAGCCGCGCCCCCAGTTTTCCACACCTATCAACGAGATCTTTTGGCCGCTCTTTTCTAACTCCACATTTTCGTTTAACAGCAAACGATAGCCAAGGTCTTTATGGTGTTGTTTTAGCTTATCCAAATTAGCGGCTTTTTCGGCCTCGCTGTCCCAATGGATGTAGTCGCCATAGTCATGGTTGCCCAGTATGGAGAACTGGCCGTAGGGCGCTCGTAATTGGCTGAAATTGGATAAGTACTGTTCTATCTCCCGTGCGGCATTGTTAACCAAATCGCCGGTAAATACAAAGAGGTCGCTTTTTTGGGACTGGGCCAGATCGATACCTTTTTGCATCGCCTTAACATTATCAAAACTACCCGAGTGGATATCAGACAACTGGGTTATGGTAAAGCCGTCGAAAGCCTCCGGTAGATCGTCATAATAAATAGTTTGACGGTGCACCCTATAATCGTATTTTCCCCTAAACATAGCGTAGAAGAAACCGAAGAACGGAAAGGCAGCCAGCAATATCGCCAGCTCACTGATGAACTTTCGCCGGGCAGGGAAATATTTATGGCTTACCGCATCTTTACGTTTAGTGGCAGCATTGTATACACCAACACCACCACGCCCCAGATCGCCCAAAAACAAAACCACCACAAATACCAGCTTGGTAATAAAAAAGTCAGGAACAGGCTCAGCATCCATTCGTGGAAAGGCGTCATCCCTTTTGAGGTATTGTAGCTGCTAAAGCCTAACAGGAACACCACAGTAATGCCAACAGAAATTACCAGAAAACCCCATGGAACGATATGTTTACCGGCTTTGGATCTCCGGTCGGCAGTGAAAGTTTTAAGGCCGTTAAAAACGTACCAGTCAAACAACAGGCTTATAGCCGCAAGTATTAAAAAGATATTAAGGAAACCACCTTTGTGCATATTGATCTATTAGTCTGCAATTTATAAAAGGAAAGGTAATTAGCACGTAAAATTTAGACCTGCATAAACAAAAACTCCCGCCGTGTTGGAGGGAGTTTTTTAAGGGTAGCAAACTAATTAGTAGTGGTAATTACCATGTTGGGTTTGACCGCGCTGATCGTATTTGTAATGGTATTGGTTATGATCCCGTCGATATCCATCCCGTCCATAGCGATCATATTGGCGTCTGTGCTGCTGGTTTTGCAGCGAACAACCCGTTAGGGCAACCGAAGCGAACACTACCAGTGTAAGCATTTTTATGATGTGTTTTTTCATGGTCTTTATTTTAAGTATATATTAAAGACTCTGGCAAATACAGAAGGTTTAACGTTTTTGGGCTATCCTGTTTACACTGATAAAGAGTAACCCTAAGCTTAAAAATGCCAGCAACAAAAAGAAACAGTTAATAGTTATCTGGCCGTAACTGAGCTTGGTGCCGTCAATAAAGCTATAAGGATAGTAATTAGATATTGAGCCTCTTAGTAAAATATAAAAACAATAAATAAGCGGATAAAGCAGCCAGTTAATTGCCCTGCCCCATGGTAACTTTGTCTTAGGAATAAACAATAACCAAAATAATATAAACATGGGCGGACTGATGGAATGGAAGATCTCATCGCAAAATTTGAACCAGCCATATTGCGTATGCTCTTTGCGCAGCACCAATTGATAAACCAGGCAAACTATGGTTATGTAAACACACATAGATGCCAATACCGCTGGCTTGGCAAACCATTTACCCCATTTGGATTGTGGAGCCAATAAAAACAAGGTCATAGCCAACGCAACCAATGCATTATTTTGAATAGTAAAATAGCTTAATAACTGCACAATAGCACCACCAAACGTGCGGCCCTGCGACAGGTATTTTTCTGTAGAGATATCAAACTGGATAACCAGTGCCAGCCAAACCATAATAGCCAGCAGGGCCATGTACATTACCTTTATTTTGTTTTTCATTTTTTTGTGGCGATTTACGGTTTGGCTTTTTAGCCATAACAGTTTGATGGCCCAACGTTATAGCATCTTGCAGCATATCTTCGCGCATGTGTTTTAATTCAAATAAAGTGCAACCCTTTAAACCCCATTTGTTGGGTACAGGATAGATAATTGCAGGGTTGAAGGCGCAAAATACATCCTGATCGATCAATGGTAAAATTACCATCATGCGTTCATCATTCACCCATAAAGTGGCGAACGTGCGGCCATTTGCCCTGAAGGCGGGTCTGCCCACATGATCGTATTCTTCTGTCCCCGGCAAGGATAGCGCAAACTGGCGCGCGGTTTCTATGGTTACCATATAATTGATTATAGCTAAATTATTAAAATCCATTTTAAAAATTGCAGGAACGTTAAATACTTCTGATATTGTTTAAATCTACAATAACTTTACTATGTCCGATAACCCAAACGGGGAAATAACCCTTACTTATAGTGATAGCGGCGTTGCTACCATCAGCTTTTATCATCCGGCACAAAACTCGCTGCCGGCGGCGTTGCTTGATATGCTTACCGCTAAAATAAACCAGGCAGGCGATGACGGGCAAACGCGCATTATTGTACTAAAAAGTGAAGGCGACCGTACCTTTTGTGCAGGCGCGAGTTTTGATGAGCTATTACAGATAAAGGATAAAGAAGCAGGAGCTAAGTTTTTTGCTGGTTTTGCCAATGTGATCAACGCCTGCCGCAAATCGCCAAAAATTATTATTACGCGGGTGCAGGGTAAAGCTGTGGGCGGGGGAGTGGGCCTTGCCGCCGCTGCCGATTATTGCCTGGCTACCGAAGCAGCCGCTATTAAACTAAGCGAACTGGCTATTGGTATCGGTCCGTTTGTAATTTCTCCGGCTGTCACACGTAAAATTGGGCTGCCCGCGTTTTCGCAGTTGGCGATCCGTGCTGTTGATTTCCAGACTGCACAATGGGCAAAAGAAAAAGGGTTGTATAATGAGGTTTACGCCACTATCGGCGATATGGATACGGCATTAGTCGCTTTAACAGAAAAGCTGGCATCCTACCATCCCGAAGCATTGTCAGGCTTAAAGCAAATATTATGGGAAGGTACTGATGAGTGGGATGAGCTGCTTACCAAACGTGCCGCTATAAGCGGCGAACTGGTATTGTCTGATTTCACGCAGCAGGCGCTACAGGGGTTTCTGAATAAAAAATAAGAAAGCCCCCGAACTATCGGGGGCTTTCTTATTAATAATGTCTTACATATCTTGTATGGCGATAATAGTTTTCATGATATACCGGCCTGCCGTAATATCCATGACGATAATAGACTCTGCGTACCGGCGGTGCTACTATTACACGATTATAAACTACCGGGCGTTCGTAATATTCGCGGCTGTACACCGGTTCAACATATTCTTCACGGTAAACTGGTTCTCTAACTACCACTACACGATGTGGGGGTGGAGGGGTGCCAATTCTTAATCCTACACTTATTTGTGCATTTGCTGCCCGGAAAGTACCGGCTAATAATGCTGCTGCTATTGCTAATTTTAAAGTTTTCATAATCATTGTATTTAGTAAATAACCTATATCGTTATTGTTGTATTTATGACAAGAGCCATGCCAGTAGGTTTAATGAATTTTATTGAATTAGCTATAAACTGCTGATAATTAGTGCGAAAAAATGCGATCTTTTGAGTCGATATCAGGCTATGCCAATAATATAACAGTTGTGCTGTAAAAACTACAAAAATGGTTTTAAAACAAAAAAGCCTCCCGAACTACGGGAGGCTTTTTTGTTAGTAATGCCTTCTTACCACACGTTCATGACGAACGTAGGTGTTATGATGATATACCGGCCTTCTATATTCGTGACGGTAGTAAGCTCTACGCACGGGCTCATGACGAACGATTACCTGGCGCTGAACCGGGCGATGTACTACAACCACTTCATGACGTGGCGGCGGGGTACCGATATGTACGCCTACTCTTACCTGTGCACTTGCTGCCCGGAAAGTACAGGCTAATATTACTGCTGCTATTGTTAATTTTAAAGTTTTCATATGCTTTTTATATAAACAGTTTTAATATCGCTGTTCATGTAATTAAGACGATAGCTATGTCAGCAAGTTTAACGGTGATGTATTTGGTTATCCGGAGTGTTGGAATTATGCCTGTAAGAATAAGGATAATAGATAGTTATGAATTGTAACTAATATGATATAATTAAAAAGGCGCTAAGGTTTAAATCCTCAGCGCGTTTTTTATGATGGTATATCTATTTAACATTCATTATAGCTACTACCGGGTAATGATCCGACGGTACTTTACCGTGATAGGTGTCAGTTAAAATAGCGTAGCGCTTAACATCAAACTGTTTGGTTACAAAAATATGGTCAATTCGCGCGTCGCCTGGCCTATCCACTTGAAATGCATTAAACGAGTTGCTGTTAGCAAATTTTATAGGCGCAAGATCAAAGCAGTCCTTTAATAAGCCGGTGCTTAATACTTCGGCATAGCTTTCATTGTGCTGGTCTACATTAAAGTCGCCAGTAAATATGGTTGGTTGGTCGCCTGCCATTTCTTTTATTTTTTGAAGTACCAGCGTAGCGCTGTTTTTACGCGCCAATACGCCAATATGGTCCATATGGATATTAAAGAAATAAAACTTAAAGCCGGTTTTAATATCCTCGGAACTGTGCCCACGTGCAAATACGCGGTAAAGCGGCATCCCAGCCTTTGTTAGGCCTGTCCGTAATAGTTGATAGCCAAAAATTGCCCTGTTTTACTATTTTAAAGCGGGTCTCTTTATAAAATATAGCTGAGTATTCGCCTTTTTTAACACCATCATCACGACCAATACCTATCCATTTATAACCGGGCAAAACGCTGGTTAAATCATTAAGCATATTGTATTTGCCTTCCTGCGTACCAAAAACATCAAGGTCGTTAAACCGAATAAGCTGGGCAATTACCGGGTATCGTTGCCCCCAGCCGTTACCGGCTAAAGAGTCTTGCTTATTATCGTTACGCAAGTTGTAGGTGGCAATATTTAATTGCTGACTAAAGGCCGCTCCGCTTAAAATTAAGCAGGCAAGCGTTGTTAAGAAAAGTTTTTTCATTTGTTTTAGTTGGTTAGCCAAATATATAAAAGTCTATGTTATTAAGCGCCTAATAGGGGAAAAGTTAACAGAGAATTAATATCATGACTATACAAGTGCGAACAGTAGCTTATAAAGAGCTATGTCATTTCGAAACGAGGAACGAGTGAGAAATCTTAAACAAGCGACCCGTCTGCAAAGCGTTTAAGATTTTTCGCTATCGCTTAAGAGAGAAGTTCTCGCTGCGCTTAGAAATGACAACGAGAGATATTACTCATACGCTCTTAAACTATTTTTCAATAACCTCATTTCTTCCTCGGATATCTTCAATACGCTCTATTAAATGGGTAATGGCTTCAATCCCGGCCAGGTTGATATCCAGCTCGGTATACAGGCGTGTTATGCGTTCAAGTTTGTTTAACTCGGTTTCGGCGATGCACGGAGTGTTATCAACTATGGTTATCTTCAGAAGTCCCGCTTCCTGCAGGTCGGTGATGAAAGTATGTTCTAACTGGTGGTACATACAAAAATCAGTAGCTTTTATTAAATGCTTAGCGTTCATATCCCAATAATTTATGTTGATGATTTAGCCAGTTCTTCAAATAGTTGTTTTTGTTTATCGGTAAGGTTGGTTGGGAGTTGTATTTCATAGCTGATATATAAGTCGCCAAATTGCCCCTCTTTTTTGTAGACAGGCAGGCCCTTTCCCTTTAATTTAACTTTAGTGCCGTTTTGTGTTTCGGGCGCTACCTTAACTTTGACTTTGCCGGTCATGGTTTCGGCTGTTATTTCGCCGCCTAATATGGCGGTATAAATATCCAGCTTGGCGGTACTGTATAAGTCGGCGCCTTTGCGCTTAAACCGGGGATCATCAGACACTAAAAATTTAATGTATAAATCGCCGCCCGGCCCGCCATTGGCACCGGGGCCGCCATGCCCGGCAATTTTTATGGTTTGCCCGTTCTCCACACCTGCCGGTATAGTAATACGGATGTTTTTACCATTAACCGTAAGCGTTTGTTTATGGCTTTCTAATATGTCTCTTATGTGCAATTGTAATTCGGCATTCAGGTCCTGCCCGCGGTATTTTGCCTGGCGTCTTTGTCCACCACCCCCAAACATCGATTGAAAGAAATCCGAAAAATCTTCACCACCACCACCGCCGCTAAATCCTTCAAAATCAAAAGCCTGCCCGCCGCCGCCATAGCTACGTTGCTGCCGGCTTTGTTGTTGGCGCGCTTGCTCATATTGCTCTCCATGTTGCCAGTTTTCGCCGTATTGATCGTATTTTTGCGTTTGTCCGGATCGCTTAAAACTTCGTTAGCCTCGTTCAACTGCTGGAATTTTTTGTGTGCCTCCTCGTCGTTTGGGTTAAGGTCGGGATGATATTTACGTGCCAGTTTGCGGTAAGCGGCTTTAATGTCCTTATCGCTTGCCGTTTTAGTAACGCCTAAAATTTGGTAGTAGTCAATAAATGCCATAACGGTTAAGTAGCGACGCGCTATTTAGCGTCTGTAAATTAAACTTTAAAAATAGCAGATTGGTTTTGATTAATAAATGATGGGTATCATTTAGTTAGATCTACAGATCAAAGGTACGTGTACGACAGCGCTTGATATAATTGCGAAAGTCTAACACTATCCCCGCAAAGAAGTAAAATATTAGCGGGAAACCGACGGAAATAAAAGAGGTGTAGATAAAGAAAAGCCTTAACTTGGAGATAGAAATATTAAAACGTTCGCCCAAATAAGTGCAAACCCCAAAAGAGTATCGTTCAAAAAAGTGAGGATCCGCTGTAACATATCTATCAGGCTAACTTTAGTATTTTATTACCAACGCTGCATTGCAGGCATTTCTTATAATTACAATAATAGTTTTTTAATTCCAATAACGCCTGTGTTTCAAATGCCGAATTTACTTTAACACCCGGGCTGGCAAAATCTGCTATTATATTATTGTTCTCGCCAGGCATGGTTTCTAATAATTTTAAACTTCTATTGATATAATATTCCTGCTGGTTATGCTTTCCATAACTAAACAAAAATAGCGCTAATGTATTTAACAATAAAAGGTCGGCAGATGTTTGCCCCATGTTTTTTGATGCCGGTTTTGATGGCTTATCAAACTGATAATGCTCGTCCCAATATGCATTTACCTTAATATCAGTAAACAGCTTTTGGAGGCTTTTTACATCTTTTACCTCTAAAATCTTCGAGAACAAGTGATTTGAGTTTACCACCAACGCCGCAAATTGCGCCAACCTGATAGTAGGGAAGTTTAACGGGCGCATTCGCAGAAACTTCCATAGATGGTTGTCAATAGGGTTAAGGCTGAACTTCTTCCGTAGGAACTCATATTCTGTTTTTAGTTTACGCGGATATTCATCTTCAAAATCGCCGTTTAAAAATCCCGCTTGTCCAAATATCAGCGCCTCTATTTGCAGCGGGTTGTTTTTATGCTTCGCGAGGATGTTTTGGGGCAGCGACTTAGCCATGAGTTCAAACGGAACCGCGTTGGTTTTAAACCCAAAGTTGGCCGCCAAAAATTGATAAAAAGTTTCTTCCCAATCGCCCCTGTTAACGGCAAGTGCTGCTATAACGGCTTCTGATTTCTTTTCCAGCCGCTCTATCAGTATCCGTGTGAACCAGGTTTTTAAGGTAAAGTCGTCCAGCTTGCCGATGCTGGCTTCGCAGGGGATAATGGTTTGTGTGCCGTAAACCAGGTTATGGTAGCGGTTAAATAGTTCGTCAGGTATGCGGTTCTTTAGTTCGAGGGTTGGGATCCGGCGACCATTAGGTAATATAACCGGCTCGTCGTCACGGTATACTACATGTAGTATCACGTTGTCATAAGCGTTATCTGTGGTATGGTTATGCTTGCTCCAGTCGGACGAGGAGAGGTGCAGCTCCACATTACCGGCCCATAAGGTATCGCCAATCTTTATCCGCGCATTGCCAAAGTCGGGCCCCGAATCGGTATTATGCATCCCTGCCGAAAAGATCTCGATAGCTTCACCGGTGATAGTTTGCAGGTTGCTCCGTTCAAACAGGCGGAACTTCCAGATATAATGCAAAAAGTCTTCGGTGAAAAGCATTAACTAAGGTATAAAAAAACTGTCATTTCGAAACGAGGTACGAGTGAGAAATCTTAAACATGCGATCTGTAGCATAGCTTACAAGATTTCTCGCTACGCTTCGAAATGACAGGGGTATTATTTAAATTGCCCACATGTCTAACCCCATAATCCAACCACCTTCTACCGCCAGTCGTATCAAATCCATTATTGGTGGCTCATTAGGTAATTTGGTAGAGTGGTACGATTGGTATGTATACTCAGCCTTTACCTTATACTTTGCCGGCGCGTTTTTTCCTTCGGATAATACAACAGTACAATTATTAAACACCACCGGCATTTTTGCTGTAGGATTTTTAATGCGGCCCATTGGCGGCTGGGTAATGGGCACCTATGCGGATAAATATGGCCGCAAAGCCGCGCTTACGGTATCTGTATTGCTTATGAGCATAGGGTCGTTTGTTATTGCAATTACACCAGGTTATAAACAAATAGGGATATTTGCACCCGCCATATTATTATTAGCACGAATGGTACAGGGCCTAAGCGTTGGCGGCGAATACGGCACCAGCGCCACCTACCTGAGCGAAATGGCCGGCAAGCGCCGTCGCGGGTTTTATTCCAGCTTTCAATATGTAACCTTAATTGCCGGTCAACTGGTTGCGTTGGGTGTGTTGGTACTATTGCAACGGGTATTTTTAACCGAAGATCAACTCCATACCCGGGGTGGCGCATTCCGTTTGCAATAGGGGCTGTGCTGGCTATATCAGTTATGTACCTGAGACGCAGTTTGCAGGAATCAGTCACGCTTAATGGCCACCCGCAACATATCTCAACCCGGGGTACTATAAAAGAGTTGGCCAAACACCCCAAAGCGGTATTTACGGTAGTAGGATTAACGCTTGGCGGAACAGTAGCGTTTTATACGTTCACTACTTATATGCAAAAGTTTTTGGTGATCACTTCCGGTTTCAGTAAAAGTGCCGCTACGCTGATATCAGCATTAACCTTAATAGTTTTTATGCTATTGCAACCGTTATTTGGGCAAATATCCGACAGGATAGGCCGCAAGCCATTGCTGATAACTTTTGGCGTAGGCGGTACCTTAGCAACTGTACCCATATTGATAATGCTGGGCCACACAAAAGATTTCTGGACCGCGTTTGCGCTTATTATGATCGCCCTGATCATTGTGAGCGGTTATACCTCAATAAACGCAGTTGTTAAAGCGGAGATGTTCCCCGCGCATGTGCGGGCGTTAGGGGTAGGTTTCCCGTATGGTGTGGCCGTATCCGTGTTTGGTGGTACTGCAGAGCCCCCCGCCCTGATGTTCAAAAATTATAATCACCAGGAATGGTTTTACTGGTATGTGGCTTTTTGCGTGCTGATATCGTTATTGGTATATATTAACATGAAGGATACCAGGGTGCATTCTAAAATGGAGGCGGTGCATGATTGATAACCAGGTGCGGTTTGGTGAGTAAACGGCGCGCGTTCAAGTAAACGACTTAACCCTATACCAAACTCGACACCACATTTATACTCAACGCCACAATAGCTGTATTAAAAGCAAATGATATGATACCATGCATCAGCACCAACCTGCGGATTGGCCGTTCTGACACCTCTACATCCGACACCGGAAGGTCATACCTATCACGAAGGAAAAGTAAACGAAATCGAGGTAATCTGGTTCTTTTTCGTTGGGAAACTCCAACCCGCCAACAGGTATTGTTTCACCCTCTATAGCATTATAGTATAAATGCGCGTACCGCATGGTAAACAGCGTATGTACCAACCACCATGATACAATAACAGACGCCATTGCCAGTAAAATATGACCGGTAACATCAGCATCGGCTTGGCCCTTGGTGCCTTTTAGTAAAAACAATATCGCCCCTAAACTTATAACCGATGCCGCTATTACAAATAAAAATATCAGTGTCCGGCTCGAGTCCTGCAGTTTAGCTATCTTCCTGATTTCTTTTGGATGGGCATTTAATATAATGATCCAATCCATAATAATGATGGCTAATGCAAACGCTACCCGGTAACCAGCGAAGCCGCAGGCCAGCTTAGCTTAGTGCGCGTAAGCAAAAGCTATTAACGCTGCCCCAAATGATATCACCACACGGTAATGCGCATCAAACTTAAAAAACTTGTTTTTGGGTAACGCTTTAATTTTGGTAAGTCCCTTTTTAGCCATGGCCTATGATTAATTGCAAGGCAATATAGCTAATCCTCTTCAACTATTTCGGCTACGCGGCCCACCTGCCCATCTTCTAATCTAACTTTAATACCGCGCGAGTGGTAGGCCGAACTGGTTAGCAGGTCCTTCACAATGCCGCGGGTTAATTTGCCGCTACGCTGATCTTTTTTAAGGATGATATCAACCTCAAGGCCCGGGTAAATGTCGCTTCTGTTTTGTCCGTTCATGTTATTTTTTCTTTTCGAGTGCCCATAAGTCGTTACTGTACTTAAACTCCGGATGATTAGGGGTGCCACCATATTTGCCGCCGGTCATATATATCTTACCTTTAAATACTGTAGCCGCTACTCCGCCTCGAGGTGTCCAGGGTGCAGTTTGCTCTGTCCGGTTTTGCCATCAGTGCTTACCAACACCCGGCTCGAAAACAAGCCATTGCGGTTGCAGCCCAATAGCCATATCTTATTATCGAAAACAACAGCTGCATAGCCAAATAGTTGTTCGCCTTTTAAAATTTCGTTAGTCAATAGGGTCCAGTTCAAACCATCGGTGGATGTCCATACATCGTTATTCAGTAAGTAAAGTTTGCCCTTAAAGTTTACTACGGCTGGGCTGCGCTTGCCAAAGGGTAAATTGTCTTTTTGTTTAACCCAAACTATGCCATCAGCCGAATTCCAGATATCAGCATATTCGGTGTTTTGATTAGCGCCACCAATTATCCAAAGTTTGTTATTGAACACAAACGGATGGTAAAAGAACCGTGCTGGCAGATTTCCTGTTCGGGCAATAACCGTCCAACTTTTAAAGTTGTTGGTACGGTAAATCATAGGTGTGTAGGTAAACCTATCGGCATTGCCCTCAAAATGCCCTAAGCCGTACATGCTATTGTTAAATTGCACGTAGTCTAAAAATGCCAGGTTATATATGGCATTAGGTAAGCTTGATTTTACCCATCGCCGTCCATCTGTCGAATACCAGTTACCATCCTGGTGAAAAACCCACGCCGTATCATGCTGAGTAAACATCTGGAAATTGTAACTTTTTTTCCAGTCTGCGCTATCCAGTATTTTGGTCCAGATGTAGGTGTGGCCTTTTTTAGCTGCCCCGGTATTTTGTGCATAGGTGAAGGTAGATGCCGTTAGCCCAATAAACAGTAACAGGGAGGTGGTTGTTCTCAATAATCCGTTCATAATTTATAGCACAATAATTCTCACCTCACTTTGAAAACAGAGCGATACTTTACTTCACCAGCTTAGCTATGGCCCGTGCAACCGCTTCAAACTTAAATTCGCCAACCAGTTTGGTCATTGCATTAGTTATCTCGGCATTGTTTAAGTTGCCTATGCTGCCCTCGTGGGTATGGTTAACTGTTTTCTGCGGATCAAACTCGCCTTTCTCTATAGCTAATCCCACCTGCTTATACGCATCGCGGAAGGGGGTGCCGTTTAGTACCATCTTATTAACCTCTTCAACACTAAACAGGTAGGCGTATTTAGGGTCGTTTAATATATCCCGGTTTACGGTGATGTTTTGCAGCATAAACGTTGCCATGTGCAGACAGTTCTTCAGCTCAGTAAACGCCGGGAATAACAGCTCCTTCAGTAATTGCAATTCGCGGTGATAGCCTGATGGCAGGTTGGTGGTCATCATGGCCACATCATTTGGCAGGGCTTGTAAACGGTTGCACTTGCCACGCATAATTTCCCAAACGTCGGGGTTCTTTTTATGCGGCATAATACTGCTGCCGGTTGTAAGGGTATCGGGGTAACTTACAAAGGCGAAGTTCTGGCTCAGATATAAGGCCTGGTCCATAGCCATTTTAGCTAATGTGGCAGCTATTGATGATAAAGCCTGGGCGATGATCCGCTCGGTTTTACCGCGGCCCATTTGGGCATAAACCACGTTGTAATTCAGGCTTTCAAAGCCTAACAACTCCGTAGTCATGGTACGGTTTAGGGGGAACGACGAGCCATAGCCCGCAGCCGAACCCAACGGGTTTTTATTGGTGATCTTATAAGCGGCTAATACCAGCTCCGGTCGTCAATCAAACTCTCTGCATAAGCACCAAACCATAAGCCGAACGAAGATGGCATAGCCACCTGCAAATGCGTATAGCCCGGTAATAAGGTATCTTTATGTTGTTCTGATAATTCAATTAATTGGTTAAAGAGCTTATGTGTTTCTTCAACTATCTGTTGCAATTCGTGGCGGAAGAATAGCTTCAGATCGACCAGCACCGGTCGTTACGCGAGCGGCCGCTGTGGATCTTTTTACCGGCTTCGCCAATGCGTTGGGTAAGCAGCATTTCAACCTGCGAATGTACATCTTCCACACCCGGCTCAATGGTAAAGTTGCCGGCTTCCACATCAGCATAAATGTTTTTAAGCTCGCGTTGTACCAGCTCCAGGGTCATCGGCGCTCATCAGGCCAATGCTTTGCAGCATCTGCGTGTGCGCCAGCGATCCCAGTACATCAAATGCCGCCATTTGCGCGTCGAACTCGGTATCGCGCCCAACGGTAAAGTTCTCTACCAGCTCATTAACATTAGTGGTTTTTTGCCAAAGCTTACTCATATTATTTACGATTTACGATTTACGATTTACGATTATTGTGATAACCATAAGTGTAAATCAATTGCCACGCAACGTATTTATTGCGGCGACAATTATAGAAAGAAGTTCGTTACCTTCCTTATAAATAGGTGTGATTTTTTCTTTTAATTCAGGATTTAATTCCACTAATAGCTCATTGAAAAATAAGGTTTCGTCTAACTCTTCTTCAACAATTTTTAGTTTATTAATGAAATCTGCTTTTGATTTCGCTCTGCAGGCTGCCCGGTAATTTGCCCCGGTCGAACTTGCGCTACGTGCTAACTGATCCGCATAATTACGATTCACTATGTTGTTTGGAATACTTAGAACTAATCTTGCATTAGCAATCGCGTAGTATTTAGTCCTCAAAAGTAATTCTTCTTTTTTCATGAATAATAATTGATGAAGATACAAATCGTAATTCGTAAATCGTAATTCGTAAATCAGACGATCTTCTCCAGCATCTGAACATACAACTCAATACCTTCCTTAATCTCATCCACATAAATAAACTCATCCGCACTGTGCGAACGTGCCGAATCGCCCGGGCCAACCTTTATTGACTGGATATCCAGTAATGATTGATCAGATGTAGTAGGCGAGCCATAGGTGGTCCGCCCAAGAGAAAGTCCTGCCTGTACTATAGGGTGGTTTTTATCTATTGACGATGGCTTTAAACGAACAGAACGTGGGGTAACATCACAGCTAACATGCTGGCGGATGATTTCCAAAACTTCTTCGTTCCGGTACGCATCCGTAACCCTAACATCAACTACAAAATTGCAACTGGCGGGCACAACATTATGCTGCGAACCTGCATTGATAACCGTAACCGACATCTTCACCGGCCCAAACATTTCGCTCTCTTTAGGGAACTTAAAGGTGCGGAACCATTCGATATCCTTCATCGCCTTATAAATAGCGTTGTCGCCTTCTTCGCGGGCGGCATGGCCGGCTTTGCCATGAGCAACACAATCAAATACCATTAATCCTTTTTCGGCAATGGCCAACTGCATCAGGGTAGGTTCGCCAACTATCCCAAAATCAAGCGGACCTAAATCGGGTATAATCAGTTCTAACCCATTCACGCCCGAGATTTCTTCTTCGGCAGTGGCAGCTAAGCAGAAATTATATTTAAGGTTGGTACGGTCATAAAAATAAAGGAACACGGCTATCAGCGATACCGGCAGCCGCCCGCATCATTACTGCCAAGGCCATAAAGTTTGCCGTCTTCGGTAACTGCGTCGTATGGGTCGCGGGTATAGCCGGTGTTTGGCTTTACGGTATCGTGGTGCGAGTTAAGCAGTATGGTAGGCTTGGCCGCATCAAAATGTTTATTGTATGCCCACAGGTTGTTTATTTTACGATTTGGCGTGATACCGTGGGTTTTTAGGAAATTTTCTAACAGGTCGGCGGTGCGGTCTTCTTCCCGGCTAAATGATGGGATGGAAATGAGCTGCTGCAGCAGCGTAACGGCTTGTTGATATAGTGTGTTGATGTCAGTCATAGCAAGGTGCTAAAAATACAGTTTTTTATTAACGCCGCTTATGGCTTAATGTTACGTTTCTGTTAATCAAACAAGCCACCTTTGTTTAAAAACTGCGGCTCGCGTACGTTAAGTTGTAGTTCTTGATTCAGTTTTTTAATGAAGTAATCAGCTTTTTCCGGCGAGTGGCGCTCGTCATGCTGGTGCATAAAAACCAAACTGATTTTAAACCCATATCTCGCCATTGCTTTATGCGGTAAACCCAATCGTCAAGGCGCGGATCATCGCTCGCATCGCCATTACCAACATAACGTATAAAAGCGTGCGGCGTTGGCAAATTCATGTGCACACAATCGCGCCTGCCTGATGCATCGGTTATCACCGCGCCTAAATTCAGATCGCGCAGCATATTAAAAACAGTTTGGCGTACCTCATCATTGGCAAACCATTCTTTATGGCGCAGTTCTACAAATACGGGGACATCCTTTGGCAATTGCTCTAAATAAGCTTTTAACTCCGGGTAACTTTTTGGCGTAAAATTATCGCTTAGCTGCAGAAACAACGGGCCTAGCTTATCGCCGAAGGCCAAAATCCCCTCATAGAAAGTAGTGGTAATTTCCTCAGCATTTTTTAACCTGCGGATATGGCTGATGCTTTGCGAAAATTTAGGACAGAATTTAAAATCGGGGTTTAGTTCGGCCTTTTCTTTCCATTTGGCAATAGTTGAAGCAGGGTAGAGGTTGTAAAAAGTAGCGTTCAATTCAATGCTATCAAAATGTTTTACGTACTCGTCTAAAAAGTTGGCGTCTTTGGTTTTTGGCGGATAGATCTGGCCCACCCATTCTTTACGTCCCCACTTAGCACAGCCCACGTGTACTTGCAGCGGCTGGTCGTTTTTGCGGCGGCAAGGGTTTGTATGGTTAATGCCGGATCGGGCGGTAAGGTAAAATCAATTAAGGGTAGTTCTTCTGGTGTTACACGGCCAAATTCCATAGGTATAAAAATTTAAGGCAAGATAGGACTAAGATTTATTAAATCAATTTGTCATTCTTCACTATGTTCAGGATGACAAAAAAATTAAAGGGTTTATCAGATACTAACCGTTAGCCCATCATACGCCAGTTTAATACCGGCAGGTAGCTCAGCCATAACATCAGCATGTTTGCCCAAGCGATGGGAAATATGGGTGAAGTAAGTGGTTTCGGCGTCTATCTCTTGAGCGAAAGCGATAGCTTCATCCAACGTGAAATGCGAGATATGTGTTTGCTTTTGCAGCGCGTTTATCACCAATATTTTTGATCCTTTTATTTTTTCTTTTTCCTGGTCGGATACCGTTTTGGCGTCGGTGATATACGTGAAATCATTAACGCGAAAACCAAGCACCGGTAATTTATAATGCATTACCTCTATAGGCGTAAAATGAATACTGCCGATATGGAAACCTTCATCGCCAATGGCATGCATATCTACCTGCGGTATACCGGGGTACTTATTTTCGGCAAATACATAGGGAAACTCCCGCATCAGCGCCGCCTGTACACGCGGGTCGGCATAGATGTTCATAGGTTCCTGTTGCTTAAAGTTAAAGGCGCGTACATCGTCCATGCCGGCTACATGGTCCTTATGCTCATGCGTGTAAACAATAGCATCCAAATGCTGTACATTGGCGCGGAGCATCTGGTACCTAAAGTCGGGCCCCGAATCAATAGCGACGGTTTTATCGTCCGCCTCAATTAATATAGACGAGCGCAGTCTTTT
>NZ_JABFCR010000061.1:0-21372 GCF_013087555.1 Mucilaginibacter humi | reverse complement strand
ATGCCCGCTGGGTAATATCCTCGAAAGCTTAACGACAGCCATAATAAGAAGTCAGGAAGCTGCCATTGCACCCCGAGTCAACCACTTCCTTGAGTTGCAAAGGAACTGTGTGTTAATAACAGCCCGGCCGTTATTGAGGAGATTGAAAACACATTATAGAAATTGCTTACCAGAAAAACTTGGTAAAACCGGTAGCGCCTTTGGTTAAAACCGGTAAAAATTGCCGTTGTTGGTTCTGGTCCGGAAATAAATTCAAGGAAATATATCAAAAAGAAGCCCAACACGCCTACTTCTCGCCGGGAAGGGTAAACTTAATAGGCGAACACATTGATTACAATGGCGGGCTTGTAATGCCGGCTGCAATAACTTTTGGCACCTATTTATTGATAAGCCCAAATAACGACAATGTATTCCGTTTTAAAAGTTTGAATTTTGATGAGAAGGCAGATGTGGCCGTAAACGATAGCTATAAAAAAGATGGCGACGGTTGGTATAATTTCCCGTTAGGCGCCATAGAATATTTTACTAAAGACGGACATAAGATAACAGGTTTGGACATGCTGTTTTTTGGCGATATCCCAATTGGTGCAGGTTTATCTTCATCGGCATCTATAGAGGTGGTAACATCGTTTGCTTTGAATGAGTTATTTAAGGCAGGCTATGATAAGCTGGAATTGGTTAAGATCGCTAAATCGGTCGAGAATAACTTTATGGGTCTTAACTGCGGTATAATGGATCAGTTTGCCGTAGCATTTGGCGAAACAGATAAAGCGATTGTATTAAACTGCGACACGCTTAAATATGATATTGTACCCAGCAACCTGGGTGACTATGTACTGGCTATTATCAATACCAACAAATCGCGCAAGCTGGTTGAATCTAAATATAACGAGCGGGTTGAAGAGTGCCGGCAGCATTAAAAGCGCTTAACCAGGAGCTTAACATTAACTATTTGTGCGATATTGATACCGCGACATTTAATCAGCATAAACATTTAATAACTGATGAGGTGGTTCGTAAACGTGCCCAACACGTTGTTGAAGAGAACGACCGGGTTAAATTGGCCGCCGATACCCTTGCAGCAAACGATCTGGCAGGCTTTGGCAAACTGATGTATGCCTCGCACGACTCCTTACGCAACCTTTACGAGGTTAGCGGCAAAGAGCTTGATACTGTAGTAGAATATGCCAAAACTAACCCACACGTAGCCGGAGCACGCATGACAGGCGCAGGATTTGGCGGCTGTGCTATAGCCCCGGTAAAACACAATGAATTTGAAAACTTTAGCCACGAACTAAATACTTATTATACAGCTAAAATAGGTTACGCACCATCTGTATATCAATCATTAATTGGCAGTGGAGTTGGAACCTTGCCGGTATAGAGATGCGAAAACTAAAATTAGACGAGCTTAACCGCGCAACTGTAGAAGAGTTTAAGGACCAGCAGAAACTTCCTGTTGCAGTAGTATTGGATAGTGTACGCAGCATGCATAATATCGGCTCGATATTTCGGACGTCTGATGGTTTTGCGGTGGAACAGATATGTTTATGTGGGATAACTGCGCAGCCCCCCACCGCGAGATTGAGAAAACAGCGCTGGGGGCAACCCAGTCTGTTAACTGGACATATCATGAAGACGCGGTAGCAGCCGTTAAACAGTTACGTGCAAATGGTTACCAGATCGTTGCTATTGAGCAGGCCGAAAACAGCGTAATGCTAAATGAATTTATCCCCAATAAAAACGCAAAATACGCGTTGATATTTGGTAATGAGGTAAGTGGAGTTAGCGATGAAGTGATGCAGGTAATTGACACCTGTATTGAAATACCGCAATTTGGCACCAAGCACTCGTTCAATATTGTCGTGTCGGCAGGTATTGTATTGTGGGATTTTTTTGCTAAATTGAATTTGTAAAATGTGATTGATGAGTGCATTAGCTAAAAAACTATTAATAAAGCCTGGTAAAAACTGGTTGTTTTATAATGCGCCTAAAAGCTATTTTGCCACCCTTGAGCCTTTACCCGAAGGCGTTACCCTATTTTTTATCCCTAACAGGCAAGTTGACGGGGTGCAGCTATTTGTAAAAAACGCTGCCGAACTGGCCGAATCCTTAAAGATCATAGTCCCGGTATTAAAACCCGATACCGTATTCTGGATAACCTACCCCAAAAAGAGCTCGGGTATTAAGAGCGACCGGAAATGATGGGCAGTTGGGAAGAAGTAGCCAAATATGATCTGCGGATTGTAGCCTCAGCAGCTATTGATGATACCCGGACGGCCCTGCGTTTCAGGCCGTTGGGGCAGTCAAAAGAGTCTGAAGGGAACAAGACAAACATCCGTCAGAACGAGTACAGCGCCTTTATCGACGTGGATAATAAACAGATCAAACTCCCACCCCTTATTGCCGATGCCCTGAAAACAGCACCCCAGGCTATGGATTTTTACCAGCAGCTCTCCTACTCCAATAAAAAAGAATACGTACTCTGGATCCTTACGGCCAAACAGGAAAAGACCCGCGACGAGCGGTTGGTGAAACTGGTAGAAAAATTAAATAACGGCAAAAAAAAATCCGTCGGAAAAGTAAATATTTTTATTTGTTTTTGAAGTCTATATTGTTGAAGTAACCTTATACCCAACATCCTCTTAAAAGCATTAATACTACCTTTATAATTAGTCAGTTCTTAAACTTTTAACCGGATTGTTTAATGCCGCCCTAACGGACTGGTAGGTGACCGTTAACACCGCGATAACGATGGCCAGCAGACCTGCTCCTGCAAATATCCACCAGCTCAGTTCTACCCGGTAAGCATAACTGCTAAGCCATTTGTTCATCGCGTACCAGGCTAATGGGAAAGCAATTAACAGTGATAACGCTACCAGACGTACAAAGTCCTGCATAAGCATGACCACTATTCCCCAAACGCCAGCGCCTAATACACGCCTTACACCAATTTCCTTTATGCGTCTCTGTGTCGCGAAAGTAGCCAGCCCAAATAAACCCGGGCAAGATACCGGGATGGATAGCAGCGAAAAGGTATTAAATAATGTGCCCATGCGCTGTTCGGCTACATATAACTTAGAGAGGTCCTGATCTACAAAACCATAAGCAAACGGTGCATTTGGGTAAACATGCTGATAAATAGACCGTAACTTTACAATCAGCGCCTGGATATTTGCCGGACTGGAACGTAATACAAGATAACCGCCATTATTGGTATGTTTCATAATAAGGGGCTCTATGGGTTGCTGAACCGGCTTGAAGTTAAAATCTTTGACTACACCAATAATCAATCCTTCGTGTCCTTTGCTGGTGATCTTTTGTCCCACAGCGTTTTCTACAGTCATGCCCATCAGTTTCGCCGCTTTTTCATTTACAACATAGTTATTTTCATCCCCTTTGATTTGGTCATTAAAGCTGCGCCCGGCAAGCATATGCATACCGAAAGTTTTAACGAAGCCATCATCCACACTAATGTGTGGAAAGAGGATTTGCAAACGGGGATCTTTTCCGCTCCGGTCACGTTATTAGTGGCGGAGCTGAGATTGGTAGGCAATTGATTAACCAGGCTATAATCAGTGATACCGGGATTTTGCTGCAGCGCTGCTTTTAATGCCTGGTAATTACTTTGAAGATCACCGGTTCTGGGCATTTCCAGATAAAGCAGATTCGCCTTGTTAAAACCGATATCACGGTTGCGGATAAACCGTAACTGGTAGTTTACCACGATAGTGCTCACAATTAAAATTACTGCTACAGCAAACTGGAACACAACTAACCCGTTCCGTAAAGAGGACTTTTTATTACCAAAAACTTTCAGACCTTTTAACACCGTAGACGGGTTAAACGACGACATGAAAAATGCCGGGTAACTTCCGGAAACAATCCCAACAAACACCGCCAGGCCCAACAAACTTCCCAATAACTTGAAATTTAACAAATCCATTGTTATTTGCTTAGCCGACAGATCGTTGAATAACGGCAGCAGCAACCACGCACCAGCACTGCCAATGATCAATGAAATCAAGGCAACCAATAAAGATTCGCTCATGAATTGCGTAACCAGCTGCCCACGCATAGCGCCAATAGTTTTGCGCAAGCCAACCTCCTTAGCTCTTTGACTCCCTAACGCTGTTGACAAGTTCATAAAGTTTACGCAGGCCAGCAGTAAAATAAACAGGGCCACCAGGAAAAATATGGTCACATACTGGTTATTCCCTTGTCCATCAACATCCACCGCCAGCTGCGAGTGCAAATGGATGTCGGCAAGCGGCTGTAAGGAAAAGGTGCTTTTAGTGTTACTCTTGTCATTAGCCTTATAGATGGCATTAGTTTGCTGTTCAAGCGCCGCGATACTTTTAGCATCGGCTTTAAAGTGATCATCCAGTTGAATGTAGCTGTAGGCGGAAAAATTGTCCCAAACACCTCCGTTTGATTGGTTATAAAAATCGATGGGTAATAAAATCGCAAATTGTAAATGCGAATTATGCGGGATATTTTTCAATACACCGCTTACCTGGTAATCATGTCCATTCGCGTCGTTATCGACATGAATAGTTTTTCCAATGGCCTGTGCAGAACCAAAGTATTTTATTGCAATACTTTCTGTAATGACCACACCGTCCGGACGCGTTAGCGCTTGGTTCACCTCGCCCTGCAATAATGGATAACTGAATACCTGCAGGAAATTTGGATCTGCGTAGAGAATATTTTTTCAGCAAACTTCTGAATGCCTACACTTACAATTGCGCTGACCGGCACTACCCTGGTTACCGCCTTAATGGCTGGTAACTGCTGCTTCATTGCGCTCACAACCGGCGGAGGTGTTACGGCGGCAGGTGTACCCGCTACATTAGTAGTTAGCCTGTAAATTTGACCGGCATGTTCGTTAAACTGATCATAGCTGCGTTCATCCTGCACCCATAACAGGATCAGGATACTACAAGCCATACCTGTCGCTAAACCAAACACATTCAGAAAGGTGAACAGTTTAAACCTGCGCAAGCTGCGGAAAGCGGTTAAAAAATAGTTTTGAAACATAATGATGGATATAGAAAACTACAGCATCTAACGGCATGCCATTTATATAAAAAATTGATTAACAATCTATTATACTATAATTATGTATAACAACTGTTCGATAACGGTACAATCAAATGTCCGCTTTTAAATTACCGTTCAGCATTGGCAACTTAGTTCAAGACTCTGGTCTACAAAAACCAAAAAATCCTCTCCCGCTAAGCGAAAGAGGATTCTCGAATATCATTCCCCCTTCAGGGGGTCAGGGAGTCTTACGAATCAAAGACCTGGTCGAATTGGTTAACAGAATCTTTGCTCTCTAATACAGAGTGCCCCATTAAAAACTCATCAACCTTGCGGGCGCATTCGCGGCCTTCTGATATCGCCCAAACAACCAATGATTGTCCGCGGCGCATATCGCCTGCTGCAAATACTTTGCTTACGTTGGTACGGTAAACACCTTCTTTAGCATTAACATTTTTACGGCCATCAAGTTCAACACCAAGGCTTTCCAGCATACCCACATATTGCGGGTTCAGGAAACCCATAGCCAGGAATACCCTTTGGCAAGGTATCTCGCGCTCTGAGCCTTCAACTTCGGTAAACTTCACCGGGCGACCCAGAAATCTGTTTCCCATTCCACATCAGCTATACGTAATGCGCGCAGGTTACCATTCTCATCGCCTAAAAATTCTTTAGTATTGATACCCCAGTGGCGTTCAACACCTTCCTCGTGCGAGGTAGTTGTTTTTAACACCATTGGATAGCTTGGCCATGGCATGTGCTGTGTGCGCTGCTCTGGCGGCTGAAACATCACTTCAAACTGCTTGATAGATTTGGCACCACGGCGGTTTGATGTACCTACACAGTCAGAGCCGGTATCACCACCACCAATAACTACCACATCTTTACCGGTAGCTAAAATATCTTCGGCTGTGATTGGCGAGTTGCCAACGCGTTTGTTTTGTTGTTTCAAAAAGTCCATTGCAAAATGGATACCTTTCAGCTCGCGGCCGGGGATAGGCAAATCGCGCGGAATGGTTGAACCACCCGATAATACTACCGCGTCATGGTTACGCACCAGTTCATCGGCAGCAATATCCTTACCTATTTCGGTATTGGTTTTAAATTCAACGCCATCTTTTTCCATCACTTCTAAACGACGATCAATAACCCATTTTTCCATTTTGAAATCGGGGATCCCATAACGTAGCAAGCCGCCAATTTTATCATCGCGCTCATATACCGTAACCTCGTGGCCCGCTTTGCTTAACTGCGCGGCGGCAGCCAACCCCGCCGGACCAGAACCAACAACGGCAATTTTTTTACCGGTTTTAACCAAAGGCGCTACCGGTTTTACCAAGTTTTTCTGGTAAGCAATTTCTATAATGTGTTTTTCAATCTCCTCAATAGCAACCGGGGGCCTGTTGATACCTAACACGCATGCAGATTCGCAGGGCGCGGGGCAAATACGGCCGGTAAACTCGGGGAAGTTATTGGTTGATGCCGTGGATCTGGTAAGCATCTTCCCATTTCTTATTGTAAACTGCATCGTTAAACTCGGGGATGATATTACCCAGCGGGCATCCCGAATGACAAAACGGGATACCGCAATCCATACAGCGCGCCGATTGTTTATTTAGTTCCTCATCAGAATATAAACTCTCAAATTCGTTATAGTTTTTATACGTTCTGCAGGCGATAATTTTTCAGGCATCTTCCTGTCGTATTCCTGAAATCCTGTTACTTTTCCCATCTCTGAATTATTTGCTTACAGTTTGATATTCTAATTTCTCTATTACTTTTTTATACTCCTTAGGGAACACTTTCACAAAATCGGTAGAAGCTTTGTCCCAGTTTTTGATGATAGATTGTGCCAGCTTGCTGCCGGTTAAGCTTACATGCTTCCGCAATAAAGTAAGGATCTGCTCCTCGTCTTTAAGTGTTAGCGGGTCAAGGTCAACCATTTCCATATTGCAGTTTTCGGCAAAATCACCATCCGGATTATAAACCCAGCAATACCGCCGCTCATACCCGCGGCAAAGTTACGGCCCGTTTTACCAAGGATAAGCGCCAGTCCGCCGGTCATATACTCGCAACCGTGGTCGCCAATACCTTCAACAACTGTTGTAGCACCCGAGTTACGTACCGCGAAACGTTCGCCAGCCATACCTGCTATAAAGGCTTCGCCTGATGTTGCACCGTACAGGGCAACGTTACCTATAATAATATTTTCTTCGGCCTGGTAAGTAGCATCAGGCGATGAATAAACCGCCAGTTGCGCACCTGATAAGCCTTTACCTACATAATCATTAGCCTCGCCTTCCAGCTCAAATGATACGCCTTTGGTTGCAAAAGCGCCAAAGCTTTGCCCGGCAGATCCTTTAAATTTATAGTTGATGGTATTATCAGGTAAACCTGCTGATCCGTAGATCTTCGAGATCTCATTTGATAATAACGCGCCTATGGTACGGTCGGTATTTTTCACATCATAGGTACCAAATACCGGTGTTTTATCAGCCAGTGCAGGTTTTGCATCTTCCCATAGTTTCCAGTCGATGATCTCGGCCATGCCATGATCCTGTGCTTCGCTGTTGTAAAGCGTAACATCTTTGGGATTATTTACCGGATGAAGAATACCAGAAAGATCAACCTTCTTAGCTTTCCAGCTCTTAATGTTATCTCTTACTTTCAGGAACTGAACGCGGCCCACCATTTCGTTAATGGTACGGAAGCCTAATTCGGCCATGATCTCGCGCAGCTCTTCAGTCATGAACTTAAACAGGTTCACGATATGCTCCGGCTTGCCCGAAAATAATTTTCTAAGTTCAGGATCTTGTGTAGCAACACCTACCGGGCAGGTATTAAGGTGACACTTACGCATCATGATACAACCACCGGCAACTAATGCGGCGGTTGCAACACCCCACTCCTCTGCACCCATTAAGGCTGCAATAGCTAAGTCGCGGCCTGTTTTTAACTGACCATCTGTTTGTAACACCACGCGGCTGCGCAGTTTATTGCGTACCAATGTCTGGTGTGCTTCTGCTAAACCAAGTTCCCATGGTAAACCTGCATGTTTTACCGAGCTTATTGGCGATGCACCTGTACCACCGTCATAGCCGGCGATCAAAATAACATCGGCATGGGCTTTGGCAACACCTGCGGCAATAGTACCTACGCCTGCTTTTGATACCAGCTTAACGTTGATACGGGCAGTGCGGTTAGCATTTTTAAGTCGAAGATCAACTGGGCCAAATCTTCGATAGAATAAATATCATGGTGCGGCGGCGGCGATATTAAACCTACACCCGGAGTTGAGTGACGGGTTTTTGCTATCCAGTCGTCAACCTTGTGGCCCGGTAACTGCCCCCTTCGCCGGGTTTTGCACCCTGCGCCATTTTAATCTGTAACTCGTCGGCATTGGTCAGGTAGTTTGAGGTAACCCCAAAACGACCAGATGCCACTTGCTTGATAGACGAGCGCATAGAATCGCCGTTAGGCAATAACTCATAACGCATTTCATCCTCGCCACCCTCGCCGGTATTGCTGCGGCCGCCAATACGGTTCATGGCAATAGCCATGGTACTGTGCGCCTCGTGCGATATCGAACCGAATGACATTGCACCCGTAGCAAAGCGCTTCATAATGTTTTCTGCCGGTTCAACCTCGTCTATCGAGATCGCTTCACGGTGATGTGCAAAATCAAGCAATCCACGAATGGTAAAATGTTTCTCGCTTTGCTCATTAATAGCCTTAGCGTAGTTTTTATAAACTTCGTAGTTATTACTGCGCGTAGCATGTTGTAATAAGTGTACGGTTGTTGGGTTAAACAAGTGTTCTTCGCCACGGCGCTTCCACTGGTAAATACCACCTTCGGGCAATAAACGGCTCTCGCTTTTAGCGCCAAAGCCTATGCGGTGTTTGCAAAGCGATTCGCGCGCAATCTCATCCAAACCTAAACCGCCGATACGGGTAACCGCTCCGCAGAAATATTTATTAACTACGTCTTTGTTCAATCCTAAGATCTCGAATACCTGCGAACCATGGTATGATTGCAGAGTAGAAATTCCCATTTTAGAGAAGATCTTTAACAAACCGTCGTTAATAGATTTTACATAGTTTTTTAACAGGTATTTGGTATCCGGGCTGGTTTCTAACGCGCCGCTTTCTTTTAAGTTCTCTATAGTGGCTTGTGCCGTATGGGTTAATAGCAGTTGCGCCAAATGCCAGTAAGCAGGCAAAATGATGTACTTCCCAAACATCACCTGTTTCAACTACTATACCTACAGCACCACGTAAGCCTTTTTTGATCAGATGGTGATGCACCGCAGATACCGCTAATAATGATGGTATAGGCGCGTGCTCAGAATCAACCGCACGGTCAGACAGGATCAATACTTCAAAACCATCGGCAACAGCATCCTCTGCATAGCGGCAAACACGCTCGATACCTTTTTGTAATGAGCCGGGGTTACCATCAGCATTAAAATAAGTTTGCAGCGTTTTAGCATGGAACATGCCGGTATCAATACTGCGCAGTTTCTCTAACTGATGATTTTTTAAGATCGGGTGTTTAAGCGTTACGCAATGGCAATGCATTTTATCCTCATCAAGCAAGTTACCGTTGTTACCTATAAAGGTAGCAAGGCTCATTACTAAACGCTCGCGGATAGGGTCTATCGGCGGGTTGGTTACCTGCGCAAAAAACTGCTTAAAGTAGCTTGATAGATGCTGAGGTTTATCAGATAAAATAGCCAAAGGCACATCAGTACCCATTGACCCTATCGGCTCTTTACCATCAAGCGCCATTGGTTTGATGATGGTATCGATATCCTCGCGGCTATAACCAAATACCTGCTGGTAACGGAAAACCGAATCGGCGCTCAGGTTAGCAAAAGCTAAACGCGGCTCGGTAAGGTCCTCCATTTTTATTTTATAGTTCTCTAACCAGCGGCCATAAGGCTGGCGCGAAGCTATTTGTTGTTTGATCTCTTCGTCGGTAATGATTTTGCCGTGCTCGGTATCAATCAATAACATTTTACCCGGCTGTAAACGGCCCTTACGTAAAACTGTTTTCTCGTCTATCTTCAGTACACCGGTTTCAGAAGCGGCTATAACACGGCCATCGCTGGTAATGGTATAACGTAACGGGCGCAGGCCGTTACGGTCAAGCACCGCACCTACCAGTTTACCATCGGTAAAGCTGATTGCTGCCGGGCCATCCCATGGCTCCATTAAAGTAGCGTGGAACTCGTAGAAAGCTTTCTTTATCGGGTCCATCTGCTCGTTGCCATCCCATGCCTCAGGTATCAGCATCATCATTACGTGCGGTAATGAGCGGCCGGTGTGTTGCAGTATCTCAATGATGTTATCTAAACAAGCCGAATCCGACTGATTGTTATCAACCACCGGTAACAGCATCTCCATCTCCTCGTTAGTGAAGTACGCAGACGCGTATGATTTAAGGCCCGAGTAGAACCAGTTTAAGTTACCGGTTAACGTATTGATCTCGCCATTATGCGCTATCATGCGGAACGGCTGGGCCAACTTCCATGACGGGAACGTATTGGTTGAGAAACGCGAGTGAACCACCGCCAAAGCTGATGCCATGCGCGGATCGGTAAGATCAGCATAGTACTGGCGCAACTGGTAAGTAGTTAACTGGCCCTTATAGATAATGGTTTTGCAAGATAACGACGGGAAATAGAAATCGTTCCTTGCACCCGGGATAGTTTCGGTAACTGTTTTGTTGATGTATCTTCTTAATACGTATAGCTTACGTTCAAAATCTTCGGTATTGGTAATGCTGTGCGGCCTTGAAATAAACACCTGCTCAACATCCGGCTCGGCGCTGCGTGCGGTTTCGCCTATTACTGATGAGTTTACCGTTAATTTACGGTAACCTAATTTATGTAATCCTAACTTATCAATTGCATTATCAATTACCGTGCGGCAGGCTTTTTTAAGCACCGATTCCTTTGGCAGGAATATCATACCTACACCATACTCGCCCGGCTCAGGCAGGCTGATCTCCGGTATGAGCATTCTTCCATGAAAAATTCATGTGGCAATTGGATTAATATACCCGCGCCGTCGCCCGAGTCAGGATCGCAGCCGCAGGCTCCGCGGTGCTCCATGTTCTCTAACATCGTAAGCGCGTTATCAATTATCTGGTTGTCTTTATGACCATTAATGTTGGTGATAAAGCCTGTTCCGCAAGAGTCGTGTTCAAATTCTGGCCTGTAAAGACCCTGTCGTGTGCTATCGTTCTGATCCATCGCTATACAAACGGTTTATATGTGTTCGTAACCACGAAAATACAGAATGCAAAACGTTTTTACGATATAAATATTAATTTTTGGTATTCTCTTAAAAAATGGCAGATAATACCTGCTCCAATTTTAAATTTAATAATAATTTAACAAAACATATTAAAATATCGCAAATTACATGACTTAAATTATAGTATTGGCAATAAGTATAGTTATTGGTTTGACAGACAAAATTGGATTTCATTTAAACTTTTAAAGCAAAATGTAATTGGGAATAATGATATATAACCTTATTTAATTACGCGACAAGCAGCAAACCACTCCCTCCTTCATTAAAAATGCTTTTACTATTTTTGCAAAAATTTTAATTAATGTCTGCAAAAAATAAAGCTGTTTTTTTAGATCGCGATGGTGTGTTAAACCATGAGCAGGGCGATTATATATGCCGGGTGGAAGACTTTATAGTTCTCGATAATTACGACGCGTTAAAGACGCTGCAGGATAAAGGTTATATGCTTATTGTAGCCACCAACCGGGGCGGCTTGGCTAAAGGCTGGTATACCGAAGAAGAACTTGCTAAAATGCATACCAAATTGCGCGAAGCTTACCATGAACACGGTGTTGAGTTTACCGATATGTTTTATTGCCCGCACCACCCCAACTTTACCGGCGACTGCGATTGCCGCAAACCCAAACCGGGTCTGCTGCTGCAAGGGATTGAGAAATATAATATCGACCCGTCAAAGTCATACTTTATTGGCGACCGTGACCGTGATGTGGAAGCCGGAACCGCCGCGGGTGTTAAAGGTATTTTGATTGATAGTGATCAGCCGATTAGTACGGTGTTGGATATGATAGCTTAATTACAACATGACGAAATACACCGCCTACCTAAAACATATTGATACACTGATAGCCGCCATCATCGGCTTCATTGTGATCCATATATTTACAAGTTACAGCGGTGTGGGGATCTCTCCTGACTCTATCATGTATGCCAGTACAGCCAACAGCATACAGGCGCATTGGTCGCTTATAACCTTTAATGGTACGCCTTTAACTTTCTTCCCTGTGTTTTACCCTTTCTTTTTAGGGGTGATGCAATTTATAACCGGGGTTGATGCTTTTATTGCCGGATCAGTTATTAACTCGTGCCTGTTTGCGGCGGTGATATTTGTAACCGGGTGGATGATGGAAAGGTTCATTACCCATGCCGGGATCTATAAAATATTGGTGCTAGCAGCTATCATCCTAAGCCCGGCACTGATCGAGATCTACAGCTTTTTATGGTCGGAAACGTTGTTTATACTGGAAGTAATGCTGTTTATACTGGCTTATCACCACTATATGCGCTTGCACAGCACCTTCTCCTTATTAATGGTGGTAATTATTACGGCTGTTGCATGTATAACGCGTTATGCCGGTATCACCCTTATTGGCGCGGGCGGTTTAATGTTGTTACTGGACGACCAGCTTACCATCCGCAGAAAAATAAAGCATGTATTGATATTAGGTTTTGGGTCGATATCATTATTGGCCGGCAATCTGTTTTTAAACAGTTTGAATACGGGATTAAGTACGGGTAAACGCCTGCCATCCATTACTTCTTTCAGCGAAAACCTTCACTACGCCGGCACCGTGTTTTGCGACTGGGCCAGCTTTCATGAAAGTGCCGATAGTTATGCTACGGCTATTGCAGCATTAACATTAATAGCGCTGATAGCTATTTTAGGCTGGAAAGCCTTTACCGGCCGCATTAACAGTTACGAAAATATAGTGATAGCATACGCGTTGGTCTATGGATTATTCATTATTTTGCTGGCTACGTTTTCGCGGTTCGAACGGTTAAACAGCAGGCTGCTGTCGCCTATGTTTATACCCTTATTAATATCATATACCAGCTGGGTTCCTGATGTTTTCGTTACGATAAAAAAGAGGGCCAAATACGTTTTGGCTGGCGTTGCTATATTGCTGATGCTGGCCTTTGAATATGCTTCGGCGCAATCTCTTTATCAGCGCTATGACGATGAACTGGATTATGGCGTGCCCGGCTACTCGGACGATAGCTGGAACACCTCGCCTTTTGTACAATTTTTAAGATCGCACAAGCATATTTTTAAGCCGGGCGTGCCCGTAGTTTCTAACGCGGATGAAGCTGTTTACTTTTTTACAGGGATGCATTCAACCCCGGTGCCGCACCGTTATTTTAAACAGGATGTAGACAAGTTTTACCAGAGAAAACATTATTACTATATCTGGTTTAAAACTTTAGATAATGTGGAACTGATTAATATCCACGATATCGAAAAAGAGCATCAACTAAAACATCTATACGATTTAAAGGATGGAGCGATTTTTGAATACAATGGTGACGGGCTCAAATAAAAAAAATAGTCTACCACTTTACTATTTATTTTGATTTTAAAAACAACTGCGCTATATTTGCAGCGCTTATCTATAGTTATACTATATAAAAATGGGACTAAATAACATACATCAACTGCATCTGCACCATCACCACCTTGTGGTGATCAGATAACTGTATGTTTCTACGCGAAATAACAACCCCCGTTTATAATTTTTATATTAGTACCCTTAATTACACTCAGTGAAAACACTAAAAATAGCGATCCAAAAATCGGGTCGGCTCAACGAAAAATCTGTTGAACTACTAAAAAATTGCGGCTTAAATTTTGAAAATTATAAGAGCTCGCTTATCTCTCCTGTTTCTAATTTCCCGCTCGAAATTTTGTTCCTGCGCGATGATGACATTCCTGAATATGTACAGGACGGCATTGCCGATCTGGGTATAGTTGGCGAAAACGTAATCGAAGAAACTGAAGTATCTGTAAGCTACTTACAGCGTTTAGGTTTTGGCAAATGCTCTTTAAAAATAGCCATCACTAATAACAGCGATATTAATGAACTGACCGACCTTGAAGGCAGATCAATAGCTACCACCTACCCGGTTATTTTGGGTAAATTTTTGCAAAAACAAAATATACATGCGGATATCCGTACCATTTCGGGTTCGGTTGAGATTTCGCCGGGTTTAGGATTAAGTGATGCCATCTGCGACCTGGTATCAACCGGCGGCACATTAAAAAGCAACGGACTAAAACCTTTTGCTGATGTAATGTCGTCAGAAGCGGTATTGATAGGGTCAAAAGGCAGCGAAACCAACGACCTGGTACAGGAGCTGATGCAACGGATCCAATCGGTATTACGCGCCAAGGAAACGAAATACGTAGTGTTAAACGTTAAGAAGGATAATTTGCCGGGCGTATTAGCATTATTGCCGGGTGTTAAAAGCCCATCCGTATTGCCATTGGCCGAAGAAGGCTGGGTTGCGGTACACACCGTAATACCTGAGCGCGATTTTTGGGACCGTATAAGCCAGCTAAAACAAGCCGGCGCACAAGGCATTGTTGTGATGCCAATTGAGAAGATAATATTGTAGTTTGCAGTAAGCAGTTACCGGTTTTGCAGTAAGCAAGCGGTAATTGCCAACTGCAAACTGAAAACTGCAAACTGATGAAAGTTTACAATTATTCAGATTTAAGCAAACCCGATATCACCAAGCTGGTACAACGCAACGTTGACCCGGCTAACGAGATCCGCGCTATTGTTGAGGAGGTTTTAGCCACCGTACAACAACACGGCGACCGTGCTTTATTGGACTATGCCGAAAAGTTTGACAAGGTTACTTTAAACAAGCTGTACCGGATAAAGCCGAGCTGGAAGAAATGGCAGCAACCATATCGCCCGACCAGAAAGCCGCTTTGGATACCGCTTATGATAACATCTACAAGTTTCACCAAACACAGTTAAAAACTGAGGACAAGGTTGAAACCATGCCCGGCGTTACCTGCTGGCGCGAGTTAAGGCCGATTGAAAAAGTTGGCTTATATATCCCCTGGCGGCACCGCTGTTTTGCCAAGCACATTTTTAATGCTGGGCATCCCGGCGCGTATTGCGGGTTGCCATGAGATAGTGGTTTGCTCACCGCCGCAAAAAAATGGCAAGCTTAATGCTTTTATAGCTTATGTGGCGCTATTGTTAGGTATTGATAAGATCTACATGGCAGGCGGCGCGCAGGCTATAGCGGCCATGGCTTATGGGACTGAAACGATCAGCAGGGTCGATAAGATCTTCGGACCGGGTAACCAGTTTGTAACCAAGGCTAAAACCATTATACAGTCGACCACCACCACGGCTATTGATATGCCGGCCGGCCCGTCGGAAGTATTGGTGATTGCCGATGAAACCGCGACACCTGAGTTTATTGCTGCCGACCTGTTGGCGCAGGCCGAACATGGTATTGATAGTCAATCTATCCTGGTTACCACATCGGCACAAATAGCTAACGCGACCTTAGCCGAGGTTGAGAAACAAACAGCCGTTTTACCACGCGCGGAGATTGTTAAACAAGCGCTGGATAACTCGTACATCGTTATAACAAAAACATTGGATGAAGCCATGCAATTCAGCAATGAATACGCGCCCGAGCATTTAATACTCGCCACAGAACACTGGTCACAGATCACTGGTAAGATCATCAATGCAGGTTCTGTGTTCCCCGGGTAATTTAACACCCGAGAGTGTGGGCGATTATGCATCGGGCACCAACCATACGCTGCCAACCAGCAGCTATGCAAGGGCTTATTCAGGTGTATCGGTTGATTCGTTTGTGAAGAAGATCACCTTCCAGCATATTACGCCCGATGGCATACAAAACATCGGGCCATCGGTAGAAATACTGGCAGATTTAGAAGGTTTGCACGCGCATAAGAATGCGGTGAGTGTAAGGATGAAGAAATAAATATATCATTGCGAGGAATAAAGCAATCGAAAGAGAAATACAATGCGTGATTTAGGTAAAACATTAGGCTTGGTGCTATTCGTCATTTTTCTTTGTGCGTGCAATCATAAGAAAAACAGCACATCATTCGATGTAGCTAAAAATGATGCCGATTCATCGCGAAAAGCTGATTCTTTACGGGTTATAATCCAAAAAAATCATTTAAACCATACAAATTAAATAAATATTACACTGCTGTTGATACAGGCGAGTTTTCTGCCGGAACATTTGAAGGGACATATGCTATTGTAGAGCGCGACGGGAAAATTGCAGATACTATTAATTTAGGATATGGCATTAATCAAATCAGCGATAACCAATATTTATATTATACATTAACAAAGTACAACAACAAAACCGAAACCGAGCGGGCATGGCCCGGTGTCCTTTATGCAAGTCCTAATAAATACATTGCCGTTTTAAAGGAAAAGAAAGTAATATTAAAAGATATTCTCCAAGGCTTTGACAATCACAAATCTGCCCCAAACGTAATTAATGGGAATATATACTTTTGGCAGTACGATAAAATAAATGGAAATTTTAAAATAAGTGCAGCAAAGTACAATGTAAAAAGTGGCTCGACAAAAAGCATTACTTATTTAGCAACGATTTAGAAAGTATTGAACACTTTTCTTGTCCTGTTGAAAAGAATAAGGCCATTGTATTCTATTGGGAGAGTGGTAGCTGGAAATTCTCTCCTGATTTTAAATTGATAAAATAATGTTCGACATAAATAAAATACTAAGAGAAAACATAAAAACCTAACCCCTTACTCATCCGCCCGTGATGAGTTCCGTGGCGAGGCAAGTGTATATTTAGATGCCAACGAGAACGCTTTTGGCTCACCGTTGGATGAACCGTATAACCGTTACCCCGATCCCTTGCAATACAACGTTAAAATGCGTTTAAGCGAAATTAAAGGTGTACCAATACGTAATATATTTTTAGGCAATGGCAGCGATGAGGCTATCGATATCCTTTTCCGCAGCTTTTGCAACCCGGGCGTTGATAATGTGATATTAGTGCCGCCTACGTATGGCATGTACGAGGTATCGGCAAATATTAATGATATAAAAACCAAAAAGGTATCGCTTACCGAAGATTTCCAATTGAATTTAGAAGGTATAGCCGAAGCGATAGACCAAAACACCAAGCTGATCTTTATCTGCTCGCCAAATAACCCTACGGGTAATTCTATTAATCGTGATGATGTAGAAACCTTACTGAATAACTTTGACGGCATTGTGGTGGTTGACGAAGCTTATATCAACTTTAGCCGCCAGAAAACATTTATACAGGAGCTTACTGAGTATTCAAACCTGGTAGTACTGCAAACCTTATCAAAAGCCCGGGGATTAGCCGGATTACGTGTGGGTATGGCTTTCGCCAGCGAGGAAATCATCGAGGTAATGAATAAGGTTAAACCACCTTATAACATTAACGAATCATCGCAGCAACTGGCGCTTAAAGCTCTGGCTAATGTTGAGCAGGTAAACGGCTGGATAAAGGAAACTCTGGCACAGCGCGATAAACTGGTACTGGCTTTAAAAGAGTTTGATTTTGTACTGGATATTTTCCCCAGTGATGCTAACTTTATCCTGGTTAAAACAACCGATCCGAAAGGGATTTATAACTTCCTGGTACAAAAAGGTATTATTGTACGCGATCGTTCAAAAATTGACCTTTGCGAAGGCAGTCTGCGGATAACTGTGGGTACACCGGCCGAGAATGAAACATTGATCGACACTTTAAAAAACTTTAAATGAGCAAGCTACAGAAACTACTTTTTGTCGACCGCGACGGCACCATGATCAAGGAGCCTGTTGATGAGCAGATAGACTCGTTTGAAAAACTGGAGTTTTATCCGGGTGCTATTGAATACCTGTCGAAAATCGCAACCGAGCTGGATTACGAATTGGTGATGATAACTAACCAGGATGGTTTAGGATCGGATAAATATCCTGAAGATACTTTTTGGCCGGTACACAACTTCATCCTGAAGACATTTGCTAATGAAGGTGTAAACTTTTCGGCGATATATATTGATCGTACCGCCGGCAGATAATGCCCCTACCCGTAAACCGGGCACAGCGTTGTTGACGCAGTATTTTGATACCACCAAATATGATCTGGCTAATTCGTTCACCATCGGCGACCGCCGTAATGATGTTTTGCTGGCTAAAAATTTAGGCGCAAAAGCCATCTGGTTAAATAACCAATCAAATTTAGGCGGCAATGAAGCGCAAAACAATGCCGAAATAAAGGATGTAGTGGCTTTGGAAACCATAGAATGGAAAAAGATATACGAGTTTTTAAAACTGGGAGAGCGTGTTTTTGAAAGCAAGCGCGCTACTAAAGAGACTGACATCTACGTAAAAATAAACCTGGATGGTACTGGTGAAGCTAAAGTATCAACCGGCCTGCATTTCTTTGACCATATGCTGGATCAGATCGCGCGTCATGGCAGTATTGATTTGGAAATAATTGCCAAGGGCGATTTACATATTGACGAGCATCATACCATTGAAGATACTGGCATTGCTTTAGGTGAAGTTTTTGCTGCTGCTTTGGGTAACAAAAAAGGAATTGAGCGTTATGGTTTTTGCCTGCCAATGGACGATTGCCTGGCACAAGCTGCAATTGATTTTGGCGGCCGCAACTGGTTGGTTTGGGAAGCTGATTTTAAACGCGAAAAAGTCGGCGACGTACCAACCGAAATGTTTTATCATTTCTTTAAATCATTTAGCGACGCTGCCAAAGCTAACCTTAACATTAAAGCCGAGGGCCAAAACGAACATCATAAAATTGAAGCCATTTTTAAAGTATTTGCAAAAGCAATAAAAATGGCTGTAAAACGTGATGTAAATAACATGGTTTTACCATCAACTAAAGGAATGTTGTAAATAGAATCAAGAGTCAAGAATCGAGAGCCAAGACGTTTGGCTTTTATCTTGATTCTTGCTTCTTGTTTCTTGACTCTAAATAAAAAATGATAGGAATAGTTAGATACGGTGCCGGCAACATCTTCTCGCTTACGGCAGCTTTAGACCGGCTGGGCATCCCTTACGGTATGGTACATACCGAGGCTGATATGGCGCAGTTTGACAGGTTTATTATTCCGGGGGTTGGTCACGCAGGTGCTGCAATGGATAAGTTGACCGCGTCGGGATTAGTTCCGGCTATAAAAGCTTTAAATAAACCAACTTTGGGTATTTGCGTGGGCATGCAATTACTGACGGAATACTCGGAAGAAGGTGATTCTAACCTTTTGGGTCTCTTCCCTATCAAAACATTAAAATTTGCCGCCGATGCCGACCATAAAGTGCCGCATACCGGTTGGAACAGGGTATATGCCGAAAAGGAAAATCCACTTTTTAAAGATATTCCTGTTGGTTCACATTTTTACTTTGTACATTCATACTTTATTGAGTATGATAATAGTTATACCTTAGCTTCAACTGATTATAATATTAAATTTTCGGCATCAATTTGGCGGGATAACTTTTATGCTGTCCAGTTTCACCCGGAAAAGTCCGGGGTTTATGGCGAAACATTATTAACTAACTTCTCAAAATTGTAAAAGACATGTATATAATTCCTGCTATTGATATTTTGAATAAAAGGTGGTACGCCTGCGCGAGGGAGATTATGAGCAAGTAACCAGTTATGACGTTACTTTAGAGGAGATGATTGAAAAGTATCAATCAAACGGTACCAATTTAATCCATATCATAGATCTTAATGGTGCAAAGAACGATTTCTCTAACCAGAATATTTGTTCGACGTGATCCGTAAAACAGATATGCAGGTACAGTATGGCGGCGGCATTCGCAGCATTGAAAAAGTAAAAGAGTTGGTAGCTGCCGGTGTACACCGGGTTATTGTGGGTACGCAGGCTTTAACCAATCCCATGTTTTTAGACGAGCTGAGCAAAGCCGTTTGCGGTCGCGATAAATGCTCGGATAACGTGGTCATAGCTATAGATGTTTTAGACGAGGTTATTAAATACTCGGGCTGGATGGAAAGCTCGCCGATTAAACTGATGGATTATGTTGACAGGTGTTTATCGCTTGGCTTCTTCCGTTTTTTATGTACCGATATCAGTAAAGACGGTAAATTGGGTGGTGCCGGTGTGGACCTTTATGGAAAACTGCTTGACCATTCGCCATTCATCAAGCTAATCGCTTCGGGAGGTGTAAGCTCCATGGCCGATATTGAGCAATTAAACCGCTTAAAAATAGAATCGGTAGTAGTGGGCAAAGCTATTTATGAAGGCAAGATCAGCATTGAAGAAGTAAAGAATTGGAATTTGGAATCGTTAATCTCGATATAACGCTACGAGCGTAGCGAGCATCATTTATAAATAATTGTCATCCTGAGCATAGCGAAGGATCTTATACGATTGACAAGATGCTTCGTTCCTCAGCATGACAAACTAATTATGCTTGCTAAAAGGATTATCCCCTGTCTTGACGTTAAAGACGGCCGTACTGTTAAAGGCGTAAACTTCGTCGACCTGCGCGATGCCGGCGACCCGGTTGAACTGGCCTGGAACTATTCGCGCCAGGTGCGGATGAGCTGGTATTTTTAGATATCACTGCCACACACGAACGCCGTAAAACTATGGTCGAATTGGTTAAGGCTGTTGCGAGACAGATCAATATCCCCTTTACCATAGGCGGCGGTATTAACGAAATAGCTGACGCTGACGCGCGCTTAAACGCGGGGGCCGATAAGATCTCCATCAATTCGGCAGCAGTGCGTAACCCTGCTTTAATTGATGAGTTGGCTAAAGCATTTGGCGTACAATTCGTGATTGTTGCAGTTGATACCGGGGTTAACGATGGGAAAAATATTGTACACTTAAACGGCGGCCGCATTCCCACAGAAAAAGAAACGTTAGACTGGATAATAGAAGCCGAAAGCCGCGGCGCAGGTGAGATTTTATTAACCTCCATGGATCATGACGGTACTAAAGCCGGGTTTGATAACGGGTTGTTAAAGAAAGTAAATGATGCGGTGAATATCCCGATAATTGCCTCGGGCGGCGCGGGCTCGGTACAGCATTTTGTGGATGTATTTGAGCAGACCAATGTTGATGCTGCTTTGGCTGCATCGGTTTTTCATTATGGGGAGATATTAATACCCGACCTGAAGGATATTTTAAGGGACAGGCATATAGAAGTTAGATAAACAGGCACGGTGATCCTGAACTTG
>NZ_JABFCR010000060.1:0-22039 GCF_013087555.1 Mucilaginibacter humi | reverse complement strand
ATGATAGGTATATCCAACGCGCATAAACGCATTGCCTGGGTAACGCAGTTGGGTAAAAACTTTATCCACGTGGTATTCCCGTTTAAGCAGCATTATGAAGATAATCTATGTTTCCAGAAAGTAGGGCAGGTGCCGGGACAAAACCAGTTTAACCACCATTTAAGGGTTTTGAATATTGCCGATATAAATGAGGAAGTGTTGGCGTATATGCGATTGGCGTACGAAATGTAATAAATGGTGTGGTACGCAGGCAATCGAAACTTTGCGTACCCAGAGTGGCGCCTTTAATTACTTATACAAAGTGTCTGTAATTTATATAACATTTTATTATACCATGCGTTTAAGTAAGAAGCCATAATTGTTCCCATGATACTATTTGCATATGCAGGTAACATGAACCTGGAGAAATTCGCGAAGACCGTACCGTCTGCCAAAAAGATAGGTATAGGGAAGCTGCCGGGGTATGCCTTTGCTTTTAATAGTACCGGCGATGATGAATCGGCTAAAGCCAATGTGATGAAATCGTATGAGCATGACGCTGTAGTCTGGGGAACCCTCATTGAGTTGGACGATGAAGAACGCAGTAACTTTCATGATCCTTTATGGAATACCACCCTCAAGCTGGAAACTGTACTGTGTTTTGATTTGGAAGATAACTTATACCACGCCGAAGTATTTGTAACGCAACCCCATGCTATCACCCCGTATTTATTACCCTACGACTGGTATCATGCCAAAATATTAAAACTGGCTAAGAATGCAGGGTTACCTCATCATTACATCAGCCAGATAGCTATAATGCCTTATAAGATAGATCCCGACGAGATTCGCCGGCAACGGAGGTTGAAGAACCTGTAATAATAAAGCCGCCCCAGATAGTGAGGCGGCTTTATTATTTAGCCTTTTGTGGACTGTGTATCCATGGTTTGGTCGCCACCCCGTTTTTTCATTTTAGCTTTACGGCTTTCCTTTAATTGCGCGTATGTTTTTGCTGATCGGCAGTAAGTACCGCATTCACCTGTTCTTCTGATGTTTGCATCAACACTTTAATTGCCTGCCTGTTAGTCTTTTTGTCATCTGTTGTGTTAGCTCTTAAGCTGTCAACTTTGTTAGCTCTTGCCAATAATATGGTGTTGATCTTTTCAGCTTGGGCAGCATCCAGGTTTAAGTTCTTTTGTAAAGCTTTTAGCTGGTGCGTTACGCGTTTATCCGGCGATTTGGTTAAGATCTGTGCATTTGCAAACATTACCGACCCTGCCAGTAAACCTGCTATTAAAAGTAATTTCTTCATGTTCCTAATTTGTATTTGTAATGTTTTGTTTGATAGTCGCGTAGTTAAAAGGTTTAATATCAAACAAAAAAGGCCCCTACAATGGTAGGGGCCTTGCTATATTGTAAGTAATATTATAATAAATTACTATCAGTAAGCACTGGTTCATGGCACGTACCGCATCGGCACTTTTGTTAAATGATGCTTGCTCATCGGCAGTTAATTTAAAATCAACCACTTTTTCCCAGCCGCCTTTACCTAATATAACCGGTACTACTAATGAGATATCTTTCTGGCCGTATTCGCCCTCTAAAGCTACACCGCAAGAAATTAGTTTCTTTTGGTCGCGCACAATAGCTTCGACCATAAACGCGGTACCTGCACCCGGAGCGTACCAGGCAGATGTACCGATCAACCCTGTTAAAGTAGCGCCGCCAACCATAGTTGATTTAACTATTTTGTCTTGTTGCTCCTGCGATAAGAACTGAGTAACCGGGATACTGTTCCGGTAGCGTGGTTAATTAACGGGATCATGGTAGTATCACCGTGGCCGCCAATAACAACCGCGTTCAAATCGGCAGGTGAGCAGCCTAATTCCCCGGCTCAGGTAATATTTAAACCTTGCTGAATCCAATGCGCCACCCATACCTATAATACGCTCTTTAGGCAAGCCTGACGTTTTAAGCGTAAGATAATTCATGGTATCCATCGGGTTTGAAACCACAATGATGATGGTGTTAGGTGAATGCTTTAGTATATTCTCAGTAACGCTTTTAACAATACCGGCGTTTACACCAATCAGTTCCTCGCGGGTCATGCCCGGTTTACGCGGCAGGCCAGAGGTTATAATAACAACTTCAGAATCGGCAGTAGCTGCATAGTCATTAGTTACGCCTTTTATTTTAGTATCAAACTCCAACAGGGCAGAGGTTTGCATCATGTCGATAGCCTTGCCTTCGGCAAAACCTTCACGGATGTCCAATAAAATAAGTTCTTCTGCTAATTCTTTTCTGGCGATGTTATCCGCACATGTAGCACCTACTGCACCGGCACCAACAACTGTTATTTTCATAGTATTAATTTGTTTATATTTTATGAAGTGGTTATCGCTTTTTAAAGCATTATCAACAATTTCATAAGGATTTGATTTTAAGAAGCGTTTATTGTGTGCAATTTTAATAAAAAATTATAAAAAACTGTCTGTGCATTGTTAAAATAGCATTATTAGTACATAAATAGATTGGTTTATACTTATTAGGATTAAATAATGATGATTTACTGCATTCTTACATAATAGGTTGGTTTGGTAATTAAAAGTTTATGCAAATTGGCAAAAACAGCTGATTTGTATTTTTAATGCCTTATTTTATTGTTTTTACCGTCATTAAATAGTTTTATTGTAACAATTTATATTTTTTTAACTTTTTTGATAAATTTTGTAAAAAATAGAAATATTAATATAAATTTGCTACCATATAATTATGGCGATAGGCTAAATAATATAATCTGAATCAAACTTTACAAAAAATAACTTAAAACATGGCAACAAAATTAGAGTACATCTGGCTTGATGGCTACAAACCAACTCAAAGCCTGCGTAGCAAAACAAAAATCGTAAAATCTTTTAGCGGTAAGGTTGAAGATCTGGATAACTGGAGCTTCGATGGTTCATCTACCGAGCAGGCACCGTGTGGTTCATCAGATTGTATCTTGAAACCTGTTTTTACTTGCCCTGATCCACAAAGAAAAGACGCGTATTTAGTAATGTGCGAAGTGTTGGATTCAAAAGGTCAGCCACATGAGTCAAACGGCCGTGCGCTTATCCGGGATGATGACAATGATTTTTGGTTCGGTTTTGAGCAAGAGTATTTCTTGTGGGATCAAAAACCGACAAACCTCTTGGTTTCCCGGCAGGTGGATACCCTGCACCACAAGGTCCTTACTACTGTTCGGTAGGTGCTAATAATGCATATGGCCGTGAGATTGTTGAAGAACACTTAGACGTATGTTTAGAAGCCGGCTTAAACGTTGAAGGTATCAATGCCGAAGTTGCTGCCGGTCAGTGGGAATTCCAGATTTTTGCTAAAGGCGCTAAAGAAGCTGGTGACCAAATTTGGGTTGCACGTTATTTATTAGAAAGAATAGGCGAAAGCTATGGCGTATCAATTAACTGGCATTGCAAACCACTGGGTCAATTAGACTGGAATGGTTCTGGTATGCACGCTAACTTCTCAAATACTTTATTACGTACTGCTAATAGCGAAGCTAAATTTAAAGCAGTTTGCGAGGCTTTCCGTCCTGCAGTTGCTGAGTGTATCGCTGTATACGGTGCCGATAACGATCAACGTTTAACTGGCAAGCACGAAACTGCTTCTATCCATGATTTTAGCTATGGTGTATCAGATCGTGGTGCTTCTATCCGTATTCCACTTTACGCTGTAGATCACAACTGGAGTGGTTACTTAGAAGATCGTCGTCCTAACTCGGCTGCCGATCCATACAAAGTAGCTGCAGTTATCATTAAAACTGTAAAATCAGCTAAGATCTAATTTTAGCTAATTACATATCAAAAATAGCGATGGGTTAAACCTATCGCTATTTTTGTTTAAGGTAGCTTTTATAATCACCAGATTTTATCTCTACCAAACCCTCCACCGGGAAATTATATAAATACACCCAACAATCAGCCGAAGCACCACCAGTTTCAACCGGAAAAAGTTTTCGGATAAATAAATTAGGTTGATGCTGATCATCACCATATCCTTCGTAATCATCTATTGCTTTTAATGCATCGTGCGATGTTAAACGGTAGACATCCCCGATAATATTATAGTCATTCTTTGTGCCGGTTATTGCACCCGGGTATTCACCCACATCATACAATCTACCCTTAAATTTGCCACTATTATAAAATTTAGCATTGCTTCTTAAATAATTGCCAAATTCATTATGAGTATCTAACAACGTCCCGTATACAAACAAAAGATCATTTATCATTTAAAATATAATTTTTAGGTTAGGATAGTTATCTTGCTTAATATTGAACAAGTTTTTATCTACGCCATGAACCAGGATCAAATTACAGCATATATTCAGGAAAATAACATACAAAAAATAAAATTCGCTTTTGCCGATATTGATGGGGTGCTGCGCGGAAAGGTGATCCACTCCAAAAAATTTTTGGATGGTTTGCAAAGTGGTTATGGTTTTTGCGATGTGGTTTTTGGCTGGGATAGCAACGATGTATGTTATGATAATGTCGAGCTTACCGGATGGCACACCGGTTACCCTGATAAGCCCTGCTATATTGATCTTTCAACCTTTCGCCGGTGGCGTGGCAGGATAATATCCCTTTCTTTGTTGGTGATTTTAGCGACGAGAATGGTAAAGGTTTGGCAGCTTGCCCACGCAGCTTGTTAAAACGTATTACAAAAGACTGTGAGGCTTTAGGCTATCACCCGGAGTTTGCACAGGAGTTTGAATGGTTCAACTTCAGGGAAACACCGCAGAGTTTACAGGATAAAGGTTTTAGCAACCTCGAGCCATTAACACCGGGTATGTTTGGCTATTCCATATTAAGAACTTCAGAGAACAGCGAATTTTGTGATGATCTGGTTGACCTGCTGGCTAAGTTTAATATTCCGTTAGAAGGATTTCATACCGAGACCGGCCCGGGTGTATATGAGGCTGCGATACTGCACAGCCACATTATAGAAGCAGCGGACAGGGCAGCAATATTAAAAACCGCTGTTAAAGAAATAGCTTATAAGCATGGTATTGTAGCCACCTTTATGGCTAAGTGGAATGAGAGCCTGCCCGGTTGTGGCGGTCATATTCACCAAAGCCTGTGGAATAAAGATCAAACTCAAAACTTATTTTATGATGCGAAGGACGTAAATAAAATGAGCGAACTGCACAAGCAATACTTAGCGGGTCAATTATATTGCCTGCCGCATATATTGCCTATGTATGCACCTACTATTAACAGTTATAAACGTTTAATTGAAGGTGCCTCGGGCACCAACAACCATAACCTGGGCCATTGAGAACCGTACTACTGCATTTCGCGTGCTAAACCCGACAGAAGGATATACCCGTTTAGAAACCCGAATCCTGGTGCAGATACCAACCCGTATCTGGCAATGGCTGCCGCGCTTGCGTCGGGCTTGTACGGTATCAAAAATAAGCTGAGTTTGGACGTGCCGCAGACAGTTGGTAATGGTTATCAAAATAAATCAAACGGTAGCATACAGCCAAACTTATATGAGGCAACTGTCGATATGAAAAGATCGGCCATTGCTAAGGAAATATTGGGTGCCGATTTTGTGGAGCATTTTACGCAAACCCGTTTATGGGAGTGTAAACAGTTTGCCAAAAGCGTTACCGATTGGGAGCTGAAAAGATATTTTGAAATAATATAAACAACTATAACCTGTATTAAATGCGTTTTATCCAAAAGGCTGTAGCCTGTTTGTGGATTTTTGCTGTGCCTTTCAACATGCATCTATCTAAGGCGCAAACTAACATAAATACAGGTTGGGAAGTTTATGGAGGATCTAAAAAATCTATCAGATATTCATCTCTAAAACAGATTAATACTACTAACGTTAAACAGCTACAGGTTGCGTGGATCTATCATACCGAAGATGCGGATGTCAAAGGCTTATCTCAAATTCAGTGTAATCCTATAATTGTAAATGGCATTTTGTATGGTACTACGCCACGTTTAAGTTTGATAGCGCTTAACGCAGCAACTGGCGAGCAGAAATGGATCTTTAAGCCAGAAACTTATCTTGGAAAAGAGGTCGCACTGGGCCTGAATAACAGCCGCGGGGTTACCTATTGGCAAAGTGGGAAGGATAAACGCGTGTTATACGGAGCTGGCTCTAATGTATATGAACTAAATGCAGAAACGGGGGAATTAATCAAAGAGTTCGGTAAAAACGGTGCGATCAATCTTCATGACGACTTAGAGCTAACCAATAAAAGTACTTACATCGCCGCTACCTCGCCGGGGATAATTTACAAAGATCTATACATTGTAGGAGGAAGGGTAAATGAGAGCGCCAACGCAGCGCCCGGCAGTATCCGCGCGTTTGATGTGCGTACCGGTAAGCTGCGCTGGATCTTTCATACCATACCGCACCCGGGCGAGTTTGGTTATAATACCCGGGAGGATAAAGAAGCCTGGAAACACATAGGCGGTGCCAATTGCTGGTCGGGGTTTAGTATGGACGAGAAGCGTGGTATATTATTCGCACCTACAGGATCAGCCTCCTTTGATTTTTATGGGGGTAAAAGATTAGGGGCAGGCTTGTTTGCCAACAGCTTGCTGGCGCTTGATGCCGCTACGGGTAAATTAAAATGGCATTACCAAAGTTATCCATCATGATATGTGGGACAAGGATTTGCCGACCCCGCCTGCGCTGGTCACCATTAAAAGAAAAGGTAAATTGATTGACGCCGTAGCACAGCCCACCAAGCACGGTTTTGTATTTGTACTGGACAGGGTTACCGGTAAACCGTTATATCCAATAAAAGAAGCGACTGTGGCTACAAAAAGCGAACTGGAGGGCGAGAAACCCCGCCAACGCAGCCTATCCCAACCCGGCCGCAGCCATTTGTAAGGCAAAGTTTTACAGAGAATGATATCAATCCCTATATATCTGCTGAATCAAAAGCTGATATATTATCCCGTTTAAAAAGCTATCGCTATGGCAATATGTTTTTGCCGCCGGGTAAACAGTCGTCTGTGATATTTCCCGGGTTTGATGGCGGCGCGGAGTGGGGCGGGCCGGCTTACGATCCGCAAAGCGGATTGCTGTATATAAATGCTAATGAAATGCCATGGATCCTGACCATGATAGCTGCAAAAAAGCGCCCTGATAAAGTTGAAACTTTTGCTGCTGCAGGCGAACGGCTGTTTGCTAAAAACTGCATGAGCTGCCACGGACAAAACAGGGAAGGAGCGGGAAACGCGCCGACCCTTATCGGCATAGAAAAAAGTACACCCGCAGCCAAATTGATACGCTACTGCAAACGGGCCGCCGGATGATGCCTGCGTTTAAAGATATCGCAAAGCAAGAACGGGACGCTATTTTAGCTTTTATTACCAACAACAAGGAAGAGGGCAAGCATAAGTTCACCAGCCCTGCGCCAATTGACCCATACCGACCTGCCTTATGAAATGACCGGTTATAATAAATTTTTAACCGCCGAGGGCTTGCCGGCAATATCGCCACCGTGGGGTACTTTAAATGCTATCAATCTTAACACCGGTAAAATAGCCTGGAAGATCCCGTTAGGCGAAGATGAGAATTTGATTAAGCAAGGTTTGCCGGTGACCGGAACCGAAAATTACGGCGGGCCGGTAGTTACAGCCGGTGGGTTAGTGTTTATTTCAGCTACAAAGGATAAAAAAATTCGCGCTTTTGATAAACGTAATGGCAAGTTACTGTGGGAGGCTACCTTACCAGCTGCGGGTTTTGCTACGCCAAGTGTTTATTTATTAAATGGTAGGCAATACCGGTTATTGCCTGTGGCGGTGGCAAGTTAGGTGCGCCATCAGGCGATGCTTATGTAGCTTTTGCGCTGCCTGATCAATAGGATTGTTGAAAAAATGGCCTGTTTAAAATGATTTCTATCATATCTTTGCGGTCCTTTGAATTTATAAACCGAATGGACTATTCTATAATTATTAAAAAGCGTGGGAAGGCTACGATGCTTCAAAACCATTAAAGGTATTGAAGACATCAGCGCGATGGTATCAACAAACAGGGTTTTTAAAGTTACATTTGACGATGACGATATAGTTATTGCCAAACTATCGCACTTTGGTAAGTACGAGCATTTTAAGGAAGATCATCGAATTATACATAGCTTATCAAACAACCTGCTTTACCCGTTCGAGAATTTCCTGTCAAAATCATTATTAAAAAATAATAGGGTATATATTTATCATTATAAATTCAGGCAAACTGATGCCTGGGGTAGTTTTTTATAACCCAACCCGGATATTTGACCGTATGCCACGCCGTTTGGATGAGCATCACATCCGCAAACTTGGCCAGCAGGTTGGTAAGTTTCATAAAGCCTGCGCGCGGATTAAAAGTGTGTTGCCAAAATCATCAAAAACGTTACGAACGGATATTTATTCGCTATTACATCAGTTAGAAATAAAAGAAAAACAGTTTGGCAGCGCGATGCAGGTTGATTTTCTGAAATATCACTGCGAGACTTTCTTGCGGAACCGCTCTAAATACAACATGAGCTCTTTCGAGATCATTCCGGTCTTTATTGACTGGAACATAGGTAATTTCTCAGTCGATCAAAACTTAAATCTATATTCTCGTTGGGATTACGATTGGTTCAGGATGAGCTATAGGGTGCTTGATTTCTATTTCCTGAGCCGGGTAGTATCTGATGTTGGTGACCGTACCATATTTAGTTATGGCATTAAAACATTAATGGAAGACAGGTTTATCATATTCCTTAAAGAGTACCACCAGGTAAATCCGTTAACCGCGAACGAGATCAGATTTTTAAAAGAGGCCTACCGGTTTTTTATCCTGAATTACGTAATTAAAGACGGTAAATATTTTTTTAGCGAACAATACGCCAAAAATTGCAGGCTGAAGCATTTGAACTGTACCTGCCCTCGGTAGATCGTGATTTTGATGCCGAAAAATTATAAAAGCGCTGGGGTTAGCGTAATGAGTGCTGAGTTTTAAGTAATTGTTTTTAATTTAACGCATCCAAATAATAAAAATAAGAGTACACAATATCATCGCATAAATAAAGTAAACTCAGAACTCACAACCCACCACTCAAAACTTCTATGATCCAAATAGATAACTTTAAAACTATAATTGACAAGTATAATGTTATCTTTTTCGACGCCTTTGGGGTAATAAAAACTACCAGGGCTCGGTGCCGGGTATCGAAAAAACATTCGAGTACTTAAAGGAGCAAAATAAAGAATATTACATCGTTACTAATGATGCGTCGCGCAGCCCGGTGCAGTTGGCATCATCCTACCATAAAATGGGCCTGCATGCTATTACTCCCGACAGGATCATATCATCAGGCATGTTAACCAAAGAGTACCTCTACCTTAAAGTACCCGAGGGTGTAGTCGCCTATTTAGGTACCGAAGGTTCGGCGCATTATATAGAAAGCCCGGGATTGCATCCAATGCCTATAAGCGATGTTAATGAGGGTAATATGGACCAGTAAAAGCGCTGCTGTTTTTGGATGATGAAGGTTTTGACTGGCAAAAAGGCGTTAACATAGCCATTAACTTATTGCGCAAGCGCACAATCCCGGCAATTGTTGCCAATACCGATCATGCTTATCCTGTTACTATTCATGATCTTTCTGTAGCCATAGGTGGACTGGCAATGATGGTGGAGACTATAGTAGGTAAAAAGTTTATTCGTTTTGGCAAGCCGGACTCGCAGATGTTTATGTTCGCTTATGACCTGATTAGGGACTATCGCCCTATCAGCAAAAAAGAAATAGTAATGGTAGGCGATACCTTACACACAGATATTTTAGGTGGCAATAAATTTGGCCTTGATACCGTTTTGGTGCTGTCCGGAAATACTTTACCTAAGGATGTGGATACCCGGATCACATCAACCGGCATAGTGCCAACCTACATTTGCGAAACCGCAGTTGTAGAAAAAGATATGTTTTAATTTAATCATGGTTTATAATCCAACAGCAATAACAATACCCCGTGCATCAGCATTTAACCGGAAGATTGCCGGCCGGCAGATTGAATTGTATCACCTGAAAAATAAAGCAGGTATGCAGGTTGCTATTACCAATTTTGGTGGGTACCGTAGGAGCCTGGCTTCCTGATAAAAAGGGGAGATTAACCAGTGTTATAGTTGGGTTTGACACTATAGAAGGTTTGGCTAAACAAACGAGTTATTATGGCGCTATTGTTGGGAGATATGCCAATCGTATTGCAAAAGGCAAGTTTACTTTGGAGGGTGAAAAATATAGCCTGCCTATAAATAATGGCCCAAATAGTTTACACGGCGGCAAAGCCAACTTTAGCTATAAAGTTTGGGATGCTAAGCAAATTGATGAGCAAACGGTTGTTTTAGAAACACTTTCTGAGCATACCGAAGAAGGTTACCCCGGTAATTTACAGGTTAAGGTAACATATACTCTTACCGAGAACAATGAGATCACTATAACGTACGAAGCAACTACTGATAGAACCACGGTTGTTAACCTAACCAACCATGCTTATTTTAATTTAAATGGTGAGGGCAACGGTGATATATTATATCATGTTGTGCAAATAAATGCCAGCCATTACACCCCGATAGATAGTACCCTGATACCAACCGGCGAAATAGCACCGGTAAAAGGTACGCCGTTTGATTTTATCAACCCCGAAAGGATAGGAAAAAGAATTAATAATGACCATCCACAATTAAAATTTGCTAAAGGTTATGATCATAACTTTGTTTTAAACAGGCATGGTGCACATTTACCGGTCGCAAGTGTTACCGGTGATATAACAGGTATTAAACTGGAAGTTTTTACAGACCAGCCCGGGTTGCAATTTTATACCGGCAATTTTACACCGGGAACAAATTTAACCAGGGGCAATGTTAAAGATACCATGCGTACAGCATTTGCCATGGAAACACAGCATTTTCCAGATTCGCCTAATAAGCCAAACTTTCCATCAACCGTGCTTAAACCGGGCGAGGTTTATAATACGCAAACCACTTATAAATTTTCTGTATAGGTATCAGCTTATTAATATTGATGTGTTAACTTTATATCGTTTTAACAGGGAGATATAATTGCTGGTAGATAATCACGGTAGAAAAATTAATTACTTGCGCCTGGCAGTTACCGACAGGTGTAATCTGCGTTGCTTTTATTGTATGCCCGAGGATGGTCTTAACTGGCTATCGCGCACAGAACTAATGAGCTACGAAGAAATGCTTCGTGCCACTACCTTGTTGGTAAAAATGGGGATCGAAAAGATTCGCATTACCGGCGGCGAACCATTTGTGCGTAAAGACATCATGAAATTGCTGACCACCCTCTCGCAGCTAAACGGATTAAAAGAACTAAGCATTACGACAAATGGGGTACTGACTGCACCGCATGTTGCCGAAATGAAGGCTTTGGGTATCAGATCTGTTAACCTTAGCCTGGACACGCTGGATGCTAACCGTTTCTTTGCCATTACCCGTCGCGATGAATTTGCGGATGTGATGACCACTTTAGATGAACTGCTAAAGCATGATTTTGAAGTGAAAATAAACGCGGTAGTGATGGATGGTAGAAATACACAGGACATCATACCGATAGTCGAACTGACTAAGGACCTCCCCGTAAGCGTACGTTTTATAGAGGAAATGCCTTTTAACGGCGATGAGGATTCATACCGGGGCGTAGTTTGGGATCATGTACGGATCTTGGATGAGATAACCGATCATTACCCTCAAATACAAAAATTGGTTGACCCTGCTTATTCTACTGCCTATAACTATCAAATTCCGGGGCATAAAGGCAGCGTTGGTATTATTGCCGCTTACTCGCGTACGTTTTGTGGTACCTGTAACCGTATCCGCATTACGCCACAGGGCACATTGAAAAATTGTCTGTATGATGATGGCGTGTTGAATATTAAAGACCTGATGCGGTCGGGCGCAAGCGACGGGGAAATAGAAAAATACTTACTCAACGCCTTTAACCACAGATCTGTTGATGGTTGGGAGGCAGAGCGATTACGCGTCGAGAAAACCGGTGTACATGAATCTATGGCTACTATTGGGGGATGAGACCTATCTGGCGGGAGACGCAAAGCATTGGTAACTATATATTAGTTTACACCAATGAAAAATTGCGTCAATAAAATTAAGGTTTTTCTTTTGGGATTGTTTCCCAAATCCAGTAAGGGTAGTCTCTATGCACAGGATAAAAATATAAGAAAATCTGCCAAGCAACTACAGCAAACGCACCAATCACGAGCCACCATGTTAAAACATTTAAACGAGTTGAGTTCGTCGCTAAAAGGACATCCAATGTTCGACGACGGTCAATCTCCAATTGAACCAGCAAAGCGTCGTTTGCGTCTTTTAAAGCCTTAGCTACATAACCCCCATTATCTATAAATAGCCTGCCGTCAAAATTTGAAACGTAATTACCATGTCCGCTATAATTTGTAGAAGTTACATAACCATCTTTGAGTAATTTCAAAAGTATTTCGAATATCTCCTTTTCATACCCATCTGCGCCGACCAATGGCGTTAAATTAACTGAGTGTAAAATATCATCCCGAGAGGCATTAACCACTTTTTGCAGTACAATATTTAACTTTTGTTCTGGGGATAGGTCGGGTTTATAATCCATAACTTAAGAGGCTGGGTTGAGCCTCTTAAGTTATAAATAAGTTTTTGAAAATCAATCGTTAGGTCTATTTGTCTTTAGGATTGTAGTTTAATGCTGTTTTTAGTTTAGTATTGAAGTCAGATAGAGGTTCTTTATGTTCTTCTGGTTTAATTTTTTGTTCTTCTTTTGGATCGGCAAACAAATCGAATACATAATTTTGACTGTCTGATTTATTTTTTAGTTTACGAGTCTTAAAGTCAGCAGACCTCGCCAATTCTATTAAATCCTTTTGAAACTTCTTACCAAAAAGCTTTAAAAAACTTTTCCAATCATCCGAAATATTCATAAGTGTAATAACAGAAATTAATTGTTTTTCTAAATGCGGCTCACCCACATCTAAAGTAAGACTTTGATGTAACCTTGCTGTTTTATTTCCAGAATCACTTTTTGGTGTCTTTTTTCCAATTCGGCCAACACACCATTTGGTAACAGATTGTAGATAAGATTCTTTGTCCATGTGCCAATAACACCGGGTCTGTTTTTTATACCATTTACTGTATAGTCCCACCCATTTAGCCTGAATATTTCTTTATAAAATTCATCTGGGAATCTCTTTTGCCAAGGGAGTAATTCCGCTGCTATATATGCACTTAAAATCTTTTGAAGTTCATCTTTTTCACGATTATGTTGATACCCTGTTGCTTCATCAATTAAAGCTATAATACCAACCTTAGCAACCGATCTAATTATAATCTCTGCTTGCTCAGCAAAAACTTTTGATTATCTCTTAAAACGCCGGCTTTATTTAGGGTTATTAGAGCATCGCAAAGGTCTATCAAAGCAGTAGCATCATACCCGTAAGTTATTGGTTGTGAGCCACCTGCATCAACTCTTTTAAATTTTATTGGCTTTAAAATGCCGGCTAAGATTTCAGGGTCAATATTGGTGGTGATATTTTTAGTTCCTATGAATGTTTTAAGCCAATCCCCGCTACTGCCTTCATATCCCAATGCTTTTTGCATCGCCCTACCCGATAACACCCTCGTACCATCTTCTAATACATAGCAAGGTATTTCTACTGTTCCTAATTTTAAAGGAGTTTTATCTGAACCATAAGAGGCTTTTAAAATCTTACTCATTTTGTCAATTGGTTATAGGTTAAACGGTTGGTGCAATTCGAAAGTAGTGAATTAAAACGGATTAGGTCGGTAGTTTTACGGCTGTTATAGCGGAATGAAAATTCATCAGCATACTTTTGAATGTGTTTAGGTGATATATTATGATAGATACCGATTACCATTCGGTCAAAAAGCGAAAAGCAACCCTCTATGCCATTAGTATAATAAATACCTCTGCCGTATTCTTTTTGGTGTGGTCAACTACTCCATGATGAGCGTAATCCTTACCTACCTTAACATAAGTATTCGCTGTATCTGTCATTAAAACGCTTTCAGTATCAACATTGGCTCTTACCATATCAGGAATAAAGTCTGTTGGTTTAACGGCTTGTAAACGCAATCTACTGCCACGCTCTAAATAGCCTACCATAACAGTTTTATTATTGTGGCGATCAGCTTTATTTTCGGCTATAACTTTACGCTTTTTATTACTCATGTTCTTTGTCTTCCCGCCATGCACCGTCTCGTCTACTTCAACAACTACACCTGAACCACCAAGTTTATTATTGTTGTTTGGGTCAGTTTCGGCACTATCAATACCAAAGCAATTGCGGATACGTTGCAACATAAACCAAGCAGTCTTTTGAGTAACGTTTAAATCACGTCCTAACTGTAAAGAAGATATTCCTTTTTTGTGACCTGTAATAAGGTAGATAGCTATAAACCAAGTTTGTAATTCTATTTTGGTATTATCGAATAAAGTTTGAGTACGAACGTTAAAGTATTTACCTGTATTTTTGCACTTGTAGCCACGTGCAGTAGTGTAAACTTTAGATGTTTCATCAAATGGGCTTACTACGTTACCGTTCCAACGCAATTGCTCTAAATGCGCTGTGCAAGTAGCTTCATCAGGGAAAGCTTTTATTAGTTCTCGTATTGATTTAAACTCTATATTTATCATTGCGTTGTGAATTACAATGTAAATATAGAAGTTAATTACACCAATTGCAAATTTATTTTAAATTAATTGGTGTAAAGTAGTATATAGTTACCAAAGCATTGCGTCTCTATATGCAGATAAACGTAGAGACGCAATGCTTTGCGTCTCCGGATAAATAATAATGAGATGATAACTGTCCAGCAAGCCGAACAATTGATATTTGAAAATACGCGCGATTACGGCGCCGAAATAGTTTTGTTTGACGAAGCTTTGGGCCGCGTATTGGCCGAAAACATAAAAGCAGATCGCGACTTGCCCGCCTTTAACAGGGTTACGATGGATGGGATAGCCATTAATTATCGATCCTTTGAAAAAAGAATAACGACTTTTAATATAAAGGCTACTCAGGCAGCCGGAGATCAACCAAGTGATATTGACAAGTCTGACGAGTGTATTGAAATAATGACCGGCGCTGCACTACCTGATTCTGTCGATACGGTAATTCGTTATGAAGATATTGAAATAAAAGATGGTAAAGCGACGATTTTAATTAACAACTTAAAAAAGGGACAAAACCTTCATTTAAAAGGTAATGATAAAAACAAGGCGACCTGTTGCTCACCCCCGGGCAATTGATAACACCTGCTATCATTAGCCTGCTTGCATCAGTTGGTGAAGCAGAATTACGGGTTAAATGCTTGCCGCGCGTGGTAGTTATATCATCAGGCGATGAATTAGTGGATGTTCAAGCTACGCCATCTCCTTACCAGGTCAGAAAGTCGAACAGTTATATGGTGCAGGCTATTTTAGCTGGTCAAGGCCTAAAGGCAGATATAAGGCATATTCCCGACGATCCTGAAACAATCAAGCAGCAATTACATATCTGCCTTCAAAAATATGATGTGCTGTTGCTAACCGGCGGTATTTCCATGGGTAAATTTGATTACATCCCCGTGTATTAAAAGATCTGCAGGTAAATCAGGCATTTCATAAAGTGTTGCAACGCCCGGGTAAGCCTTTTTGGTTTGGCAAGCATGATAATGGGGTAGTGGTATTTGCTTTTCCCGGTAATCCGGTGGCTACCTTTATGTGTACGCAACGGTATTTTATTCCGTGGTTAAATGCGTCGTTAGGATTAGCGCCTAAACAACCTGTTTACGCAATTTTAGCTGCTGATTTTTCATTTCAATCTCCATTGGAATATTATCTGCAGGTAAAATTAGATTTTAATGAACAGGGGCAACTATTAGCTATGCCGGTTGAGGGTAATGGTTCCGGTGATTTTGCTAACTTAGCAGATACAGACGCGTTTATGGTATTGCCTTTAGAAAAGAATGAGTTTAAAAAGGGCGAGACATATCGCGTTTGGATCTTTAATCAAATATAATGAGCGAATTCTCTCATCTCGATAAAGCTGGTAAAGCTACAATGGTTGATGTTTCGACAAAAGCGGTAACACATCGTACAGCTACGGCGCGCAGTATTGTTTACCTGCCGGATGAGGTATTAACGCAATTGGTTGGCGGTGATTTGCAAACCAGAAAGGTTCAGTTTTTCAAACCGCCATCATTGCCGGCATTATGGCTGCTAAAAAACCGGCGACCTGATCCCGCTTTGTCACCCATTAGGCTTAGATAATTGTCAGATCGATATACAGCTAAACGATCAGCAGGAAGTCGTGATAGATTGCACGGCCACCATTACCGCTAAAACAGGTATTGAAATGGAAGCTCTGGTAGGCGCAAGCATTGCGGCATTGACTATTTATGATATGTGTAAGGCATTGAGCCATGATATTGTTATTAAAGAAACCAAACTGATAGCAAAAACAGGAGGTAAACGTGATTTCAAACGAGTATAACCAGCCTGAAGGCAAGCATAAAAACACGCTTCGCTGGCCCGGCCGGTAGCCGGTAATTTTGGTCGAAACGAGTGGGCGATACTTGGCGCGCCCTGTATCAATATTAAATTATTGGCTGCCGATGTTATAGCCGCGCTATCACCGCAGTATAAATGCGCTTATGCAGATTCCTCACATAATGATGAAGTAATATCATTGCCTGGTCGCCCGGCAAGCGGCGCGGTTTTAGAATATACAGATCAGTTGAATAACCACCAGTTTAATTACAGTGCCGATTTAAAACCGATAAGTTTTAAACAACAATTTGCTGCTGCCGACCTGATATTGGTTAATGGTAATCATCAGCCGGCCAAAGCGCAGGTAGTTATTATTTATAATAACAAAATGGCATCGCTGCAAAAAGGGTGGAGCAGCTCACCAATGTCGAACTGATATTATTGGCTGATACCGACGATGTATTCGATTTTATAAAGGATACTATCCCCAACTGGCAGCAATTACCAACTTATCGCCTTGACGAAACGGATAAGATCATCGATTTTTTTAAGACTAAAATGCTGCAGGCCAAACCTAAACTAAATGGATTAGTGTTAACCGGCGGGCAAAGCCTTAGGATGGGACATGATAAAAGCACTATAAACTGGTTTGGTAAAGAGCAGCGCTATTATATGGCTGATCTGTTGAAAGAATATTGTGATGAGGTGTACATCTCCTGCCGTGCAGAGCAACAACAAGAGGTAGCTGCCGACTACCCAACCTTACCCGATACTTTTACCGGCCTGGGCCCGTTTGGTGCGATATTATCCGCATTTCGCGAAAAGCCGGATAATGCCCGGCTGGTTGTAGCCTGCGACATGCCGTTATTGGGTGCAGAAACGTTTAAGCATTTAATAACTAACCGTAACCCATCAGCAATAGCAACGGCTTATGAGAGTGCTTTCGATGGTTTCCCCGAACCGTTAATTACTATCTGGGAGCCTAAGAGTTACCCTGTATCGTTGGCTTATTTAGCACAAGGATATTCATGTCCCCGCAAGGTTTTAATAAATAACGATACCACCTTGCTAAAACCTTTAAATGCGGATGAATTAACTAATGTGAATACCCCCGATGATTTTGACAAGATAAAGCGCCAGATCCATCAAAAAATTCCTCAACCTAACTATGGAGCCCGATTTTTCGAGATATAGCTGCCAGATAGCATTGCCCGGTTTTAACGAAGCGGCGCAACAACTATTGCAACAAGCTAAGGTTTTAATAGTTGGTGCCGGTGGATTAGGCTGCCCGGCTGCTCAATATTTAACAGCTGTGGGTGTAGGTACGCTTGGGGTTGCTGATTTTGATATGGTATCTATAAGCAACCTGCACCGGCAAATCTTATATACACCGACGGATGTCGGTCAAAAAAAAAAAACTGCAATAGCCTGCCAAAAACTGCAACAACAAAACCCGGGTATCAGGTTAGTATTGCATGACGTAAAGATCACCTCTGATAACGTAGTTGATCTAATCAATCAATATGACATTGTTGTTGATGCAACAGACAATTTTGAAACCCGGTACCTGCTTAATGACGCTTGTGTAATGACAGGTAAACCCGTTGTTTACGGCGCTATATATCAGTTTGAAGGGCAGGCCGCGGTTTGGAATGTAAATAATGCTGATGGTACCCAATCTCCTAATTACCGGGATTTGTTCCCTGAAGTAGATGCCACCCAAATACCAAATTGTGCCGATGGTGGCGTTATACCTACGCTGGCAGGAATTATCGGCTGTATCCTGGCAAACGAAGTGATTAAACACATTACCCAAACCGGCGAGTTATTGACAGGAAAAGTAATGGTTTTTGACGCGCTTACCCTGCAAAGCCGCATCATCAAAATAGGGAAGGTAACCAAAACCAATATTAGCGGATTGGTCAAGACTGTTCAGGTATTAACTATGTCGGTAGACGATGTTAAAAAAGGATTAGTTGATCATACTTTAGAGTTGGTTGATATCCGCACCGACCAGAGCGGGACGAAATAGATATCGGAGGTATCCATTTTGAAGCAGACGAGATCGATGAAAATATGGATTACCTAACCAATGAAAAGGTTAAAGTACTCTATTGTTCGATAGGTAAAAGGAGTGCAGAGGCTGTTAAGCAAATCAAACAAAAAGCGCCAACTGCAAAAGTTTATTCTTTAGAAGGCGGACTACAAGCCCGGTTTTCCTCCCCAAAATAACCACCCTGCAACATTCGCTCAATCACTCATTCAATAATTCACTCATTGATCTCACGGGTGTGCCGCTACCCAAACTTCGCCGTCTTCAAATATTTCTTTTTCCAGATAGGTACGGTTTGCTTTAGGGTGTCTATGATAAAACGGCAGGCATCAAAGGCGGCATCCCGGTGGGCGGCAGCTACGGCAATAATTACAGGTATTTCGCCAACTTGCAAAACACCGGTGCGGTGATGGATCAATATTTTCTGCACCGGCCATTTATCAAAAGCATGTTGAGCTATTTTTTGCATTTCACTCGCAGCCATCTTCTCATAAGCCTCAAATTCTAACCTGATAACGGCTTTACCTTTGGTAGCATTGCGCACGGTACCAATAAACACATCTATCCCCCGCATTCGGGCGACATCACCCAGTCGATGCAATGCTGCACATCAAGGGTTGCTACGGATAGTTTTATTTCTATATTCATGTTTAGATAGGGCAGGGTGAGGTATTATCCGCCGCTAACCGGCGGAATTATGGCAATCTCATCACGTTCATGTATGTTATCACCGTCAAGCGCATATTCGTTATTAACGGCTATCATGTAAGTTGCCAGTTTTTTTAACTTCGGGTATTGTCCTTCTAACAGGTATTTTAAGTTAGACACCGTAGCATCATTCACCAGTTCAACATCAACTGTCGAACTACCAAAAATTTCCTTTGCAATGCCGAAAGCTAATATATTGATCCTCATGTTAATAACTATTTATAAATATCTCTTAAAGATTAATGTAAAGTTAATAATTGGCCTGTATTTTGCAGATCAAAAGTAGTTTAAATTAGAATTAGCGCCATGTTAATATATATACCTAAAATAGTAATTGCACATTATTCAAATATCGACAAAGTTAGATTTGAAAACGCCAACGGTGAAATACAAATGCTTTTAGAGAAAGATTTAACCAATCATGATGTGAAAATTGAGGATGAGGCTGATCACTATTTAAATCCACGCAACCAGAAATAGCTGATATCTTAGTAATTATAAATTTTATTCTTGATTATCAGGTTATTATAAAATTATACTTATAAATACTATAAAGTATATAGATTTAGTAGTACATTTGAAATGTAATTGAAATAGCCACTATGAAACGTAGTAAAGTACCCAGCACTATAAAGATCATTTCGGGCAGACAGGCCAAAGGGTTTCGAATGTGTTTTTGTTGTTGCCAACCGACGCCTGCATCTATCTATTAAATCTATTATCAACTTTCAATTTACTTTAACATGTTAACTACCATCAACAAATATCCGTTTTTCGATCTGTCTGAAATTATTCCTGAGCCTAACTTTAGTTACAAACCATACAAGAAGCTACAACCGGTTAAAACCGGTAATTTAATACCTGATATTAACCTGGTAACTGATTTTAAGAGGTGGAAAAACTTTTATAATGGTGCGCCAGCTCACGGTTCTATATCTTTAAAACACTTATATGGTAAGCCCTTGGCTATAGCTTTTTATTCGAAACACTGGAAGGATAGGGGCGTTGAGCAGCTAAAAGAACTAAATGCCATCCAATCAGAGATTAAAGCTAATGGTGGCAACCTTTTAATTTTAACTGATGAGGCGGGTGATGAGCAGTTAGCTAAAATTACCTGGGAAAATAATTTGTCTTTAAATTTTTATTACGATATCAATAACGAAATAGCGCAGCAGTTCAGGATTTACTCAAAAGATGATCCAACATGGAACCGTTTTTCGGGGATTGATGTTAACATCCCTTTATTGGCTATTTATGTAATAGATACCGAAAGGTATGTTGTTTATGATCATGTTGATCGTGACCTCTCGGCTACATTGATAGTTGATGATATTATTTCCTCAATTTACGAAGCATCATTAACAAATACCCGCAGGAAATCCGCGTAAAATATTATTTGGTTTGGTTTACAAGTGAAAAGAAAGCCGCTCTATCGATAAGATGAGCGGCTCTTTTCATTTTAATACGTGCGGTAATGTCTTTTACCGTTGCGGTAATAGTAATGTCTTCTAACTGTAACACTACCCCTTGACCTACTTCTGCTAACTACAACCGGGCCGCCCGGTCTTGGTGGAGGCGGTGGTGTTTTCAAGTGGATACGCGGTAGCGGTGGACGGCCACCCGGAGGCGGCGGTGGCGCCGGTAAATGTATTTGTGCTTCCGCAACAGTAAATGTGCACGCGGTAATAGCTGCGATAACTAATGTTTTAATGATTTTCATAGTGCTAAAATATCGAGTAAGTTAAGTATGAAATGATTGAATAATACTTACAACCTCAAATACCCAAAACAGTTTTAAAAACCGTACTAATAAAATAAACGTTTTTAATGATAATTGGTTATTTGTCAAACCCGGAAGCAACTATATGCGATATTTTACTTTAATGATGCTGCTTTTTAGCTTTTTATTCGCTCGCGCCCAATCAATCACTCCGTTAATAAAAGGCGAGCTGGTGATAGACGGTAATAAGCGCTCCTTTGCTACGTACCTTCCGCCAGGTAATAAAACCAGTAAAATGCCGCTGGTTATTTCGCTGCATGGTGGCTTTGCCAGCCCGAAGGGGATGTTCCATTTAGCCGATTTTCGCCCGGTTGCCGACCGCGAAAAGTTTATCGTAGTTTGTCCGGCATCAAAACATATCTGGCATGATGGCGCTAACTTGCATGGTATTGATGATGTAAAGTTCATAGACCAGCTTATCACCTATATCATTAAAACCTACAATGCTGATCCGGATAGGGTATATGTTACCGGGATTTCCAACGGTGGCTTTATGACAGCCCGGCTGGCCTGCCAGTTAAGCCAGCGTATAGCCGCTGTAGCAATAGTTGCAGCTACATTAGATATTGGCGAAGGGTATGACTTAGAAAGGCCTATGCCTGCCCTGTATATGCACGGTACCAGCGATCCGATAGTAAAATATGATGGCGGAAAGTTATTTGGCCGCAGCGTTTACTCGCAGGATGTTGTTATTGATAAATGGATTGCCCTAAATAACTGCGAGAAGGTACCCCGGTTACTGCTATACCCGACGTTGCAAATGATGGTACCAGCATTTTGAAAGAAGAATATATAAATCCTAAAAATGGACTAAAAGTAGTTGGCTATACCATTATTAACGGTGGCCATACCGGCCGGGTGGATGGCAATACCTGCCAAAGTTTATTATCGGAAAAACTACTCATAACCTAAATGCTTGTGAAGAGATCTGGGATTTTTTAAA
>NZ_JABFCR010000006.1:0-57401 GCF_013087555.1 Mucilaginibacter humi | reverse complement strand
TTTTCGGAAATTTCACAATAGTATTACGCATTTGCAAATTAAAATCCATCACTAATTTATGCACAGATACGATGTCCCTCTATTTGCTGAGTTTTGAATTATGGCGATGTAATCACCCTCATGAACAAAGCTTTGTGAATGCATCTTATTTACAGAAGTTTACCGTTTGCATTCATGACTCGACCTCAATAGGTGACGAGTTTGCGTTAATAACAATTACTCCGGTTACTACGTCTGGGTATTTAATAAGCCACCCAATAGCAAAAATCAATATACCCAGGGTTAACGCAAATGTTGAGATTAAAATACCAAACTTTGTTGGCGACAGCGGCAGCGGGAAATCTACTTTATTGAAATTATTATTACGGCTTTACAAGCCGTCGTACGGAGACGTTCTGATTGGGGGAATGAATGTTAACAATATTAGTTTAAGGCAGTGGCGTCAAAAATGCGGTGCGGTAATGCAAGATGGTAAAATATTCAATGACACCATCTTAGCTAACATAACGTTAAGTGACGAATCTGTTGATTATACAAGATTAAAACACGCTGTAGAAACTGCAAATATTGCTTTAGAAATAGAGCAAATGCCCTTAGGCTATCAAACCGTGATGGGAGAAATGGGCAGGGGATTAAGTGGTGGGCAAAAGCAGCGTGTACTAATTGCCAGAGCTTTATACAAAGATCCTGAATTTTTATTTTTTGATGAGGCAACTAATGCACTGGATACTATTAACGAACAAAAAATAGTGACGGCCCTTGAAAATGTGTTTAAGGAAAAAACTGTGATAGTAATTGCTCACAGGCTCAGTACTATTAGGAAGGCAGATCAAATAGTTGTTATGCAAAACGGAATGATAGTAGAAGTGGGTACCCATGAAGAACTTTTAAAAATGCAGAGAAGATACTGGCAGTTAGTACAATCGCAAGTTGATTTGGTAACTAATATTGAAACTAGCAAGGCAAATGATGTCGCATTAACAACTCTGACCTCTTAAACGTATCAAAATGACTAACGAAACTACAATCCCACATATATCACAACGTACTGAAGAAGTACAGGATATTATAGACCGCATGCCAACAAAGTTTGGTATTTTAATCTCAGCATTTGCGTTAACCCCGGGTATATTGATTTTTGCTATTGGGTGGCTTATTAAATACCCAGACGTAGTAACCGGAGTAATTGTTATTAACGCAAACTCGTCACCTGTGAGATTAGTCGCAAATGCAAACGGTAAACTTCTGTTAAATAAAGTGCATTCACAAAGCTTTGTTCATGAGGGTGATTACATCGCCATAATTCAAAACTCAGCAAAATTAGAGGACATCGTATCTGTGCATAAATTAGTGATGGATTTTAATTTAAATGCGCTCAATACTATTGTGAAATTTCCGAAAAGTGTATCCTGGGCGATCTTAACACAAAGTATTTTGCTTTTATAGATGCCTATGATGAATTTATTAACCACCGCCAAGATGACCTTTTAACAAAGCAGGCCGATATTGCTAATAAAATACTAGCCGAGCAACAAAACTTGCTCATGGTTGCCCTGCAAAAACAAAAACTAAGCACCGAAAACGTTCGGTTAATGAAGAAGTTTCATATTAGAGATTCAACATTATATAAAAGAAAAGTCATAACCGAAGCTGAAATGGATAAATCTGATATGAATTATCTTGGAATTCAGGACTCTTACAATTCTACGCTTAATGATATTACAAATATCAGAGAACAAATCAAAGAGTCTACGAATAAAATACAACAAATAAATATTCAGAAAAGCCAACTGCAAGCACGCGCACGTTTAAATTTAATAACCACCTATACTGAACTTGCTGATAGTTTTAAAACGTGGGAGCAGCAATATGTATTCAAAGCTCCGATATCAGGTCGACTACAATTTTCAAAGTTTTGGACTAATAATTATTTCATTCAAGCAGGCGAACCTGTTTTTACAGTTGTGCCTGTAAAAACAAAATTGTCGGACAAATGACTTTACCGTCAACAGGAGCAGGTAAAGTTGAACAAGGACAGGAAGTAATAATTAAATTAGAAAATTATCCATATCGCGAGTACGGAAGCATAAAAGGTAAAGTTTCTTCAGTCTCACTTACTGCAACTGCAATGAAAACAGAGAAAGGAGAGATTGAAACCTATCTTGTAAATGTTGAACTACCTAATGACCTTAAAACTAATTATGGTACGTATCTCAAATTTAAATACGAAATAAAAGGCGAAGGCGATGTAATAACAAAAGATAGGCGTCTGATAGAAAGACTATTTGATAATATGCGGTACTCGGTAAAAAAATAATCAGATAACCATAACCACTTTAATATTTAAAACATGCTTGAAATTAACGCCTCTATAGCAAAACACAAGGGAAGGATATGGTGCTGTTACAGAACTAAACATCTATTTCAATATGATTCAAAATCTTATATAACCGAATTAAATGCCGATTTTACCCCTATTTCTAATAGGAAATTAACTGTAGAAAATGGAAACACTGCATTTGAAGATGTAAGGCTTTTTTCTACCGGCGAGCATTTACTGGCTTTTTATACCTACCTGCCACGTTTAGCTTCTGGAAAATGGGATTGGATATTTGGGGTTGGTATGGGTACGTTAGATGTGGACAAAGCTTGCATAGTTAAACAAACTTCATTAAGGCCAATGTCAAAGCGTGTACACGAAAAGAACTGGACTCCTTATATGTTTGCCAACGAGTTGTTCCTTATAACAGACCTTGCCCCATTTTTACGCGTATTAAAATTAGAATTGAACAATGGCAAAAATTTAGCGCGTGAACATTTTTTATCAACTACCAGAACATTGGGGTGGCCATTTGGAGAACTTAGAGGCGGAACGCCTTTATTGCAACAACCTGGCGATAACAGCGGATGGGTTTATGGCTTTGCACATTCTTATTTGGATAATTTTAACGGATTTAAACGATTTTATTATTATACAGCTATAAGATATAATCATTATCGAAAAATTCTAGAATATCATCCTGATGCACTTGGTTATAAAGATGAGGACCCTGATAGTGAGTATAAAAAACTTTGGCACTACAGTAATAACAGCGAATTAAAAATTGTTTTTCCAATGGGTATCATGTATCAGGATGATGGCGTTTTGGTGTCTTTTGGTAAAGATGATGTTTGCAGCTTTACGCAACACTTTAAATGGCAGTACTTAAAATCTCTGTTTAAAGACAGTTAACCTAATCGGTATGATAAAAAAACAATTCATCAGATAACTGGCCCTAAGGCAAATAGCTTTATAGAAAACTGTTTAACTTCATGGGAGATCTTAAAAAAAAACGACTTTGAAATTACACGTTGGACAGACCAACTAATTGAGCAATTTATTGAAACGCATTATAAATTTGCATTAAACGCTTTTAAAGAAGCTCGTAATCACGGGGAAGCGTCAGACATAGCAAGATACCTGATTGTATATCATTATGGAGGGTATTACGTTGATTGGGACCTTGAGCTAATAAACGCTACTAAATTTCTGGAGCTTCATTCAAAATACAACAAGGGATATCTAATTATAGATCCTAAAACATCAACATTGTCTTCCGAGCACTTTTCTGCCCGGATAGGTGAACCATATCTATTAAATGTAGCCAGCGATATTGCTATTTCATTCGATAACTATGATCGAAACTTTATGAACACGCCGGAGTACTCTGGACCGGGCAGAATGAAAAGGTCCTTTGAAAAACATAAAGGTTCTGATCAGGAACTAATTAACATTAAAAATATTTTTGAATATGATTATTGGGAAATTAAAAAGGCAGATTTTAAAACTCGCTCTAAAATAATGATTCATTATTGGTTAAACTCTTGGATACCGGATGAAGTAAAACAATCATCATCAAAGTAGTTCGCTAGATTAAGTAAGAACAAATTCTATCTCAGCTAACTGACGGAATTTATGTTTTTATTGTCGATATCTGCGTATAAAAACCAACAAATAAATATCGCCAAACCTAAGTGCACCTATAAACCTTTCACTAAAAATAAATGAAAAAAAAGTAATGCTCCGCACTGTAATTCTATGTGCAATAAACATCTCACTAATTTCTATTACCACCACAGGGCAGGAAAAAATAACTTTACCTACTGCTATTCAACGCGCGTTATCCAACAACATCGCAATTAAGCAATCAAAAATAGACGAATCGTTGAATACTCTGGAGATTAAACAAGCTAAAAACAATTTGTTGCCAAGTTTAAGTGCCAGTACAGTTGGGGGCTATAACTTTGGCCGCAGCCAGGCTGCGGGTACTTTTGCCTATACATCATCAACCTCAATAAATGTAAATGGCGATGCTCAATTACAAATCACACTTTTTAAAGGCGGAGCTCTGCGAAATCAAATAATCCAAAATAAGTTACTTTTGGATATTAGTAAAAGTCAAACTAATAAATTAAAGAATGACCTGACTTTAAACGTTTTAATAACCTATCTGCAAATTTTAACAGATCAGGACCCGGTAGTGGCAGCCAAACAACAATTGGAAATCGCTAATCAAACACTGCAAAAGTTGATGATAGGACAAGAGGTGGGTAGCCAGTCGTTGGCAGATGTTTCGCAAGCAAAGGCGCAAGTATCAGTCGCCACCCTAAACTTAACTACTTCTCAAAGCCAGTTAGATATTTCAATGCTTACTTTAAAACAATTTATGGAAATGGATCCGTATGCCCCAATTGCTATTGAACGCCCTAACATAAATAACGAAGCTGGGGTAAAAACTTTTTATGACGCAAAAGAAGTGATTAAAACAACTTTAATGGTTAACCCCGATATGCTATTGGCAGAGTTGCAACAAAAGACATATCAGCAGGCTATCCGCATTGCTAAAAGCGGATATTATCCGACGGTTACTTTATTTTCTGGAATTGCATCAAGTTATTCTAATACAGTTCGTGAACATACTATTGCAACAACACCTGTAGAACAACAAATAGGCACAACTGCTTTTAGTGGCGAACCTGTGGTTACAACTTCACAACAACCCGTTTATGCACATTATCCTACATTTAGACAGATAGGAGATAATTTAAATCAAAATATAGGATTGAGTATTGAAATACCCATTTTTAGCCGATTCAATAATAATTCAGTATTAGCAAAGCGAAATTAAACTTGCAAAATGCTCAGCTTAATACTCTAAGTGTTAAAAACAATCTAAGTAAAACTGTAATCCGGGCGATACTGGATCTTGACGTTGCGGATAAGAGATGCAAATCAGCACAACAAAATTTTGAAACTAATAAGGTTGCTTTAGACAACATTAAACAACGTTATGAGGTAGGGCTAATAAATTTGGTTGATTACAATGTTGCAATTACAAATTTCGATAAAGCACAAAACGATTTTATAGAAGCGAGGTATGCCGTTATTTTTAGGAGTAAAATAATAGACTATTATCAAGGAAACGCGATAAAGTTTTAATAGGCAATATGGGTTCATTGAAATCCAAGACGTTCAAGGGTCTGTAAAATAAGCTGTGTTAGTTGTAGCTATGAGATTATTTATCTAATCACATATTTGCAAAGTATGATCATTGTTAAAATGGAAAAGTGTTCTTCACCTTTACAACCGTTGTTGTAGACCCCTATGACTTTGGCAATCTCCCTTATAGTAAGCCCTCTTTCAAGACATTTAGATATTTGCCTGGAAATGTTTTTATTTAAGAATTTTTTTTTCGCTCCCGTTTGTACCTTTCGGCCTACCCAACTTGCCGCCGTTTTGTAAATCTACACCTTTCTCACCTTATGGTAAGCAATTCATCAATTTTATAATCTGATAGGATCATTATTTCTTTGAAAATCAATAAGATCAGGCATTCTCGCTTTATTCATTAAAAATCTTCTATAGCTGTTATAATAGCTACTATAATGCAAGTGGTGGCGACGGGGAGTCGCCACTTACACTTACGACCAATTGTACATACTCAGGGACTAAGCATGTAGATTTTAATATTATTGCTCGCGCGGATCATAGATTTGTGGCAGCCAAACCCTAAACCAGGAATTTTGATCAATAGTATTGCCTGCTGACGCGTAATCGCAGAGCGTTACAGCTATAGGTTTATTCCCGCCTTCTTTATAGGATTCGACTTTGAATAAGGCATTATATTTCATCCAAATACCATTTTTATCAACACCGGCAGGTTCCGGGTTGATAAAGCTGTCTTTACCTGTCACCGGCGTAATACTGGCATCCACAGCAGGGCCACCTAAGCGCAGATCGCGGGCTAAAACAACGGGGCCGCGCATAATAGCGATATACTGAGGGGCCGCACCAACGTAGGCTAACCTGCCACGCATATCAAGCTCCAGTTTAACAACGTCGCCTGTTTTCCATAGTCGGTGTATTGCAGCATATCCGCCGGGTTTTACCTGTATTTGTTCTCCGTTTACAGTAAGCATACCTTCCTTGCTCCACGCAGGGATACGAATAAAAACATCCATGTTTTCGGGCTTAGGTACCGTAAACTCAATAGCTATATTACCAGATACCGGATAGCTGGTATGTTGGGTTACTTGCAGGGGCTGACCTGCAGGAGTTTGAAGCTTATAATTTCCATCAACAAAAAAATTAATATATGGGCCTTGCTTCCCTCCCATTACCGCGGTTAAAGGCAAGGTAAATAACCCACGCGGGCCGCTCGCTACGCAACAATTAATTCCCATGCCGCATTGTTCATTACCTTCCAACCTTTCGCCCGCCGGGGGCTGTATTTAGCCCAATCCGATCCGTCAGATTTCATGGCTCCCAGTAAAGCGTTGTAATAAGATTGTTCTATAGCGTCTGCATATTTAGCTTCGCCGGTTAAGCGTAGCAATTGCTGGCTTAGTTTTATCCATGTAGCAGTTACACAAGTTTCACGGTAATGCGCAACAGGCATTGCCTGCAAGCTTTTGCCGCCAAACCAACATTCAACAGCCGACCCGGAACCCGCTATATTTATCTCAGTATTCTTAATATTCTCCCGGTTTGCCCAACAGCTTCGCGATATTTGTTTTTGCCGGTTATACGATACAGTTCCAGCAACCCCTCGTAACACGACATCATTTCATAAGCCTTTTGGCCCTGATCCCAGCCAAACCATACTTTTGGTTTGGCAAAACGTTTAGCTACATCAACATTGGCTTTACTTATTAACTGCGGTCCGTTTGGTGATTCCCATTGGCTCACGATCTCTTCGGCAAATGCCGGTAACTTTTATCGCCGGTGCGGTTATACAGTAAACAAATTGGTTCCAGAACTGATGTAGCAGCCATGCCCCGGTGGTTGCCTTTTTTAACTATGAGTACCTTTTTATCGGCAAGTTCTTTTATTAAATGGTCGGCAAGTCTACGGGTGGCATAAAGTACTTTTTGATCCTTAGTAAGATCAAAATAAGCCAGCAAGCCCAACATACAATATTTACGCCCCCAAATATCCCATTGTTCAAACCGTGCAGCTTCGGTATAGTTACCTATGTAGCCATCAGGTGTTTGGGTTGCCAGCAAATCTGCCACAGCTTTATTAAGCACTGCTTTCAATTTAGGCTCCGGGCGATATTTATAGGCCAAAACGGCCGAAGTAAACCATTTACCCCAAAACTCGGTTTGCCAGCAACTGGTTTCTGTACGATTTTTAAATGGCGCTATCAGGCGATCAACATCCTGTGCAAGTATGCGGTTTTGGTAAGATGCATCTAACTTTTCACCAACATAACCTTGCATTTTAGCAGTTTGGGCCGGCGAAAGCAGATCAACAACGGCAGGCCTTACAATTGTTTGTGCAACGGCACTCCTAAATAAAACATGCAGCAATAGCAGTGCGGTATAAATCTTTATCCTCATATAAGTTTTAATCTGTATTGGTAATTGGTTATCCCTGTAATATATGACAGTAATGCACATACTTGGGCGTAGATAATAATTAAAAAATGTTCGCACTGATTTATTCTATATAAGACGGAGATAGCATGTGCTTATCATATATTATTCTATTTGGGCGTAGCTACTATTTTAGGCATGCCAACTTTAGAAGCGTCTAATACTAATGATGCCTTTAATAATTGTTCTTTTAGCTGCTGATAACTAACCTGTTGTACTGTTATATGCGCATCAATAGCCAATGCCGACGCGATGGCACAGGCCTGGCCCAGCTCCATGTAAGTAAACTCGATACGTATTGCGCCATAAGCAATATGGCTGGATGAAAGACAGGTTGGGGTTAAAAGGTTGGTGCATTCTTGTGTTTTTGGCGTAAGCGCCCGATAAGAAATACCGAACGGCCGCCAATCGTTCCCACCAAAAACATAGCCTTCATTATAGGCATAACCATCTTTAACAATTCGGCGTACCGAATGCAAATCGGTGGGCCAATAAGCTACGGTTACCGGGTCGGGTGCTATTGAAGGATTATTTCGATTAACATATTGCTGTGTTATTACAAACTTTGAAACCATACGCCGGGCATCGCGTACATAAAATTGTGCGGGCCAGCCTTTAGTATCTTTAAACTCATCTTTACAAAGCCCCCATTGCTGCCATTCTTTTTGCAGAGCCGGGGATAATTTGCCCACTTCTTCATCATTAGCCAAAAAGTAGAATAAGCCACGGGTAAAAGTTTTATGCTGGTTAAAGATTTGTTTGCGCGTAGCGTAGTTACCGGTAGGATAAGCCCGGTTCATGCCATATAAATTATGAGAGAGGTCATGCCGCGCCCAAATCGGTTTTGCCATTGGGGATACTTACGTCAGGCACATAAAGTTTGCCGCCGGCTTTTAAATACCTTAGATAGATCTCGTACAGACCACGGTCATAATTTTCGGGCTTGCTAAAGGCGATCCGATTTTGCGGGTTCCCGGTAAGGCACGCCCTAAAACAATAGGCTTGGATTAACCGATCCCCATCTCCCGGAACGCCAAATGGTTCATCCCGGATGGTTGGAATAACGCCGCTGTTCGGATCACCCGGTATTTTGTAAGGGTCTACTTTTACCAAAAACTGTGCTTTGGTGGTTTCGCGGATGATACCGTTTTTAGTTTCATTGTATAACGCATTACTTTCACGGCCCCGGGTAAAACTCACACCTGCCCGCGCCATCAAATCACCTTCAATTGTGGCATCAATAAAGATGCGGGCCTTAAAGATTTTACCGTTTACTGTTTTTATTTGTGTAATGTTGGTACCTGTCTTTTTAACAGCATCGGCACTTTCTTTTAAAGGCATATTAATAAACACCTGAATTTTATATTCATCAAGCCAGCTTTTGATAATACTATCGGCTACATGCGGTTCAAAACGCCAGATCGTAAAATCTTTTTGCCATTCTTCAGCTTATCATCAAATTCTTCAAGCCTGCCGTAGTGTTTGGCAACTTTTCGGTAAAACTCAATGCAATACCAGCAACGGCGGGGCTATTTTGAAATTCTGGTGATTATCAACATCGGTACCGCCCAAACCGTTAACCATAATGCCCCTACGCTGGCCAATGGTTCAACAATAGTTACGCTTTTACCCAACCTTGCTGCCTGTATGGCAGCGCTAACCCCGGCGGGTGTAGCCCCATAAATTACAATATCAAATTTATGCGTGGTTTTTACCTGTGCTGCACTATTAAACGCCAGAATTAGCATTTGCAGTAAAACTACCGCTATATATTTTTTAGGCATGTTTATCTATATTTTATCATCGCTATGCCATTGTTGGGCATCGCGGTTATATACTACACCCGCTTTTTTAAGTTGCTGATGTAAGACGTTAATATTTATTTGTTGTACAGGTTTTTGCTTTTTGCTGCAATACCCGCTGCTATGCCTGCTGCCCGGCCCAATTGCATCCACGTAACTTCGACACGTAGCGAACAAAAACCAACATGCGAAGCAGAGAGCGCTACAGGTACTAATAGGTTGGTACACTCTTTTTGTTTTGGGGTGATACTACGATACGACACCTCGTAAGGCTGGTCGACTTTAACCCATATCCGTCCCTCGTTTATATACTGTGTTTTTGAAACGGCGACCCGTTGTACGTGATGGCAATCAACAAAGTGCGAACCTAGAGCGATGGCATCTTTTTTATACGGATCAGTAAAAATATCTTTTTGCGTTTGTACATAGTCGCCTATCATTCGCCGTGCTTCGCGTACGTACAGGTAGTATGGAAAATTATGATTATCTATAAATTCATCCGCAGATAGCCCGTATCTGGCTGTCTCAGCTTTTAATGATGCAGGTACTGATGGATCATTCAGCAGGAAATAAAAAAGGCCCAGCGTCCAGTCTTTATGATCCTGGTAAATAGCTGCCCGTTTAGCATAATTAGCGTCGGGATATTCGGCATTGCCTCCAAAAAGGCCCAATGATATTAGCGCGTTTTGTTTATTGTTTGATTCAAATTTACCCTTTGGATAGTTCCATGAATAGAGGTCGATAATATCCTGCAACTTAGTTTGGGGCCGAGTGGCAAGCAATCGCTTTAATAACAGAAAACGATTGGGGTCATACTTTTTGGAACGGGGAAAGGTATTTTACTATCTAATGTAGACAGCATCAGCCTGAAATTATAATTGATTACCCGTTTACTGGCTTTACCATTTTCCAACGTCGCGGCATCAACAAAGCCGGGCAATAAATTGCCATTATCATCATACGGTGAAACATCTATAGGTTTATCTAACAGCCTTATACCAGCAAGTGGTTCGTTATATTGGGCAGTGCTTTCCCTGCCATAAGTGTATACTACGCCAGAGCGGGCCATTAGGTCGCCCTCATAGGTGGCATCAATAAATACATCGCCGCTGATAGTTTGGCCATTAGTTAGGTTGATGTTTTTGATAGCGCCATTAGCCTTATTTACCTTTTTTACGAAAACTCCAAAATAATTTTAACATGTGCATCGCTAAGCAACTTATTAAATACTTGCTCGGCCACGTGCGATTCAAAGTAAAACGCGGGTTTACTTAAGCCATAATTTTTACCCAGCAATGTATAAAACTCTAAAGGCAGGCCAGATATGGTCTCCTCTATCATATGCTCTGTTTCGGCAGTACCTATGCCACTGGTGTTAAGTCCGCCTACATGTTTGGTTTGCTCAATTAGTACCACACTGGCTCCCTGCCTTGAGGCAGCAACCGCTGCGGTAATACCGCCGGGCGTACCCCCATAAACAACAACCGAATATTTTTTTGCGCCGGGAGTGACCCGGAAAAAAGAGCCTGTATGCACAGAAAAAAAAGATAGACTTTTTTCATATCATATTTAAATAAACCCCTGCTATTCAGCAGGGGTTATGGCACGAATTAATAACCCAGATTTTGAGTAAGCGCGCTGTTAACGTCGCGCTCATTTTGCGGAATAGGATACAATAAGTTTTTTTGTTGTACCGGTATACCCGCCGCTTGCAGCGTAGAAAGATATTTGCCTGTACGTAACAGATCCCAGCGGCGGTGGCCCTCAAAACATAGCTCCCAGCTTCTTTCTTTTAACACAGCATCACGAAACTGATCTTGCGTTAACCCACCAAGATTTTGCGGATTGGCTGTTGCCACGCCATTACGTGCACGTGTACGCACCTGGTTAATGGCATTATAAGCTTCGGTAGTAGGGCCGCTCATCTCATTAACAGCTTCGGCATACATTAACAATACATCAGCATACCGTATCACCATAAAATTGTTGCGAGCTGGTCTAAACCGCATGGTGATGGATCCCAGTATTTATCCACATGCGAGCCGGTACGCGAATCTACTTTTGTATTGTTGGACGGATTTACCTTCGAGGTAATTATGGTTACTTTTTTCGGTAATCATCCGGGTAGTATGATGAAGCAAAAAGTTCTTCGGCCCGGCAACTACCACCGCTTTGCTGAATTGGCCATGAAAAGAATATGGCAAAGTTAAGCCCCATGCTACTACCATAGCTACTTTTTACGCAGCTATACTGCACTGAAAAAATATGCTCGCGCCCGTTTTTATTTGCCGGCGGGAAGATATCCTTGTAATCAGGAAATAAGCTGTATGCATTGCCATCAATAACCTCTTTGGCTTTTGCCGCAGCGTTGGTCCAATCTTTTTGGGTTAAGTAGACTTTTGCCAAAATAGATTTTACGGCACCTGAAGTTGCACGGCCAATTTCGCCGGATGCCGTATATTTTACAGGCAGGTTAGCAGCGTCAGCTTCTTTCAGGTCCTTTACAATTTGCGCGTATACTGCGGTTGCCGGTGTACGGGCAATGGCCACATTAACCACATCACTGGTAGGAGCGGTTATTAAAGGCACATCGCCAAAGGCCTGTACCAGGTCAAAATAAATAAGGGCACGTAAAAATTTAGCCTCGCCAAGTATCTGCCCCTTTTGGGTTTCGTTCATGGTGATACGGGGCACATTTTTTAACAAACGGTTTGCCCTGTCAATAATCAGGTAGCAATTGGTATAAAACCCGTCAAAGTTACCGTTTGCCGATGTATAGGTATTTTTATCGATTTCTACTACATTAGCCCCACCATCCGGTCGTATATTCATTTCCTCGCCGTTCATATCCGAAAGAATCAGCATTGGCATGCCATATATCGACCTTAAACGATCATAAACACCGTTGATAGCGGTAACAGCATCAGCTGCTGATTGATAGGAATTATCTTCACCTAAAAATGAATAAGGCACCTCCTTAAGTTGCTTATTGCAACTAACCGACATTGTTAAAAATAGTATGCAGCAGCATAACCATTTCCATTTATTTGTTAAAACTGTAAATCTTTTCATCGTATATAATATTATTAATGAACTATTGATTAAAATGAAACCGTTGCCCCTAAAATGAAAGTACGCGCCGGCGGATAGTTAAAGTTATCCAAGCCATATACCGTTGCATTATTAAATGCGGCATTAACTTCCGGATCAAAGCCCGGGTAATTGGTGACGGTTAACAGGTTTTGGGCGCTTAGATAAATACGAGCCTTTTTAACTACGCTGCTTTTAACCGGGATCTGGTAACCAAGTGTTACGTTTTTAACACGCATAAATGACCCATCTTCTAAATAATAATCAAACGTAGTAGGGGTGCGCCATTGGCGAATAGAAGCCCTTTTATTACTTGGATTAGTCGTGGTCCAGTGATCGTCTATAGCAGCTTTCAGCATATTGGTACTCGGGTCTGATCCATCCAGCAGCGTACGCGGAATGTTATAGACCTTGTTGCCCTGCACCCCTTGTAAAAACACAGAAAGATCAAAGTTTTTAAAGCTCATGGTATTGGTAAAACCAAATATGAAGCGCGGCAAACCGTTACCTAATATCTTACGGTCATTTGCTTCATTATAAACCCCGTTACCATCAACATCTTTAAACTTATAGGCACCGGGTAGTGCACCTGCCGTAGCCAAAGGCCCGGCGGCAGTAATTTCTGCCTGAGTTTGCCAAATGCCATCAAATACGTTACCATAGAATGAGCCTACCGACTCGCCTACCTGTACAACGCCATTTGACACAAAGAAGCGGTTAACATCATTTGCTAACGACAAAACCTTATTGCGGTTAAACGATATATTGGCCGATGTGGTCCAATTAAAGCCTTTGCCGGTATTTTGAATATTTACGGTATTAAAAGCAAACTCAAAACCACGGTTATCTACACTACCAACGTTACGTAAAACACTGGTTGAGCCGGTTGTGGCCGGTAGTTCAACGGCCAGCAACAGATCACTGGTTTTCTTAATATAGTAATCAGCAGTGATATTTAAACGGCTGTTAAAAAACCCTACATCAAATCCTACATCAAGTTGTGCTGTTTTCTCCCATTTCAGGTCGGGGTTTTCAATACGATCTATCTGGTTTGTTAGTACCTCCACATCGTTAAATACGGTGCGCCCTACTACATAGCGCGACAGCGAGTTGTATAAACCAATACCGTCATTACCGGTAATACCGTAGCTGGCCCTTAATTTCAAATCACTAAGTAGCTTATTGTTCTTCAGGAAACTTTCTTCAGACACGCGCCAGGCAAATGCTCCCGAAGGAAAAAAGCCATATTTGTTGTTGGCCCCAAAGCGTGATGAACCGTCTTCGCGAGCCGTAATCGTAAACAGGTATCGGTCTTTAAAGCGATAGTTTAACCTGGCCAGGTAAGAGTTAAGCCCCCATTTTTCCGGGGCTGTTCTGGACGCTATCAGTTTATCGCCTGCACCCGGTTGTTGGCGCCTAAGGTATAGTTAGGAAATCCCTCTGTTTCCAGATAAGCCCGCTCTTCTGAATTGGTTTGAAAAGTAACACCGGCTAAAAATTCAAAAGCGTGGTCGTTAATTTGTTTGTTATAGGTAAGTGTATTTTCATTTAATAAGTTAATATTGCTTGATGAGCCATTGCTGCCATAGCCATTACGATCACTTCCTGCCAATGTTTGTGGGGTATAAAACACATTACGGCGCGAGTTTAAAATATCTGCACCAATACTTACACGTGCTGAGAGACCCGGCAAAATAGTAACCTGCCCAAATATATTACCTAACACCCTATCGCTGGTTAGTGCGTTGGTTGATGTTTTTGCATAGCCACCGGGTTGGCAACTGTAGAAAAGCCACTACCCGGGCCAAAGTTTATTAACTGCCGGCACCGTTGGCATCATAAACAGGGCTGGCCGGCGATATACTTACAGCCGCACCAACAGGGCTGTAGGAGGCACCTGTTTCATTAACCCCCTTATTTAAAGTACGCGCTATAGTAACATTGCTTCCTATTTTTATATTCTCAAAAAGCTGGGCATCCAGATTAAAGCGGGTAGCGTAGCGTTTAAAATTATTTTCAATAACAATACCATCCTGATCCAAATAGTTAGCACTTACCGGGTAACGTGTCTTTTCTGTACCCCCGGTGATGGATACCTGATAGTTTTGCATAATAGCATCCCTGAAAATTTCATGCTGCCAATTGGTTCCATCGCCATAAGCTGCAACAGGTTTTGGATAAGGGCCGGTTGGGTTTCCAAATCGCGAAGCAAAACCAAGATTGGCCAACTGCTCGTTTTTTAGATTTAAATGATCCATGGCTTTACCCAATTCAAGCATTTTGGTAACGCGTTGCGTACCTGTATAAGTTTCAAAGTCAACCGCCGTTTGGCCGGCTTTACCTCTGCGTGTTGTTACTATAACCACACCGTTTGCGCCGCGCGAACCATATATAGCCGTTGCTGAAGCATCTTTTAACACCTCTATAGATTCAATATCATTAGGATTTATAGTTGATAGTGGATTAGCATATGGGGCGCCGCCATTGGCGGCACCGGTTGGCGCCGCCGGATTTGCCAAAGGATACCCATCAACTACATACAATGGATCATTACTGCCCGATATGGAGCCTGTACCTCTTACGCGGATGGTTATACCACCGCCCGGCGCGTTTGAGGCTTGTGTTATCTGCACGCCTGCCACCTTGCCTTGCAGCGCCTGGTTAAACGAGTTAATGGGTTGCAGTTTAATGTCTTTTGCACCTATTGATGACACCGACCCGGTTAGGTCCTTACGCTTTTGCGTACCGTAACCCACTACTACAATTTCGTTAAGTTTTGATACCTCCTCCTGCAAAATTACATCAATACGTTTCCTTTTATTTATTGCGATCTCCTGTGTGGTGAAACCAATTGAACTGAAAACCGTGGTACCGTCATCGTCTGTAGCTCTAATCGAATAAGTACCTTCCGTATTTGTAAACGTGGCCACTGTGGAGCCTTTGATCTTTACAGTTACACCGGGTAGGGCTTTCCCTGTTTGGTCTGTTACCTTCCCACTAACATCAATAGCAACCTTTGCTTCTATGGGCTTTTCTTTTTCCTTTATTATAATTGTTTTTTGATCAATACTATAGGTTAAAGCAAAGTTATCAAGGCAGGTAAATAATGCTTCCTCAAGCGGGGTCTGGTTAAAATTTACATCTATTTTTTTACCTTCCGGATAACCTTGGGCGACCAGAATACATTAAAGCCTGTTTGTTTATTTATCTCTGTAAAAATTTGTTTTAACGTCGCCTCTTTTTGGTGATACGTTATTTTTTGCGCAATGCTGGTTGCGCTTACCTGCATTAAAGTAGTGAAGAATAAAAGAAAGGTAATCTTCATTATTAAAAAGCACTTTTTTTTGCACGCCGAAGGCCTGCAAATGTTTTTTATAAAATTTTTATACATTTGTTTAGTCTGTTTTAATAGTAAAAATGTTAACCACAAATTGCATTCAAGCTTTATACAGGCTTTAAGATCAGGGACATCGCGAGTGTTCCTGATTTTGCCTTTATAAGCCCTTAGTTACCCTCGTATCACGAGGTGTTCTGATCTCTTCTTCTCTTCATAATTTAGATTGGTTAGGCAATAATTGGTTCTTTGGATGGTCAGTCCGTTTATTTTTTCTGGTTATTATGATCTTATTATCTTCGATGGTGAATTTTGCCACGCCTGTTTGCTCGAGCATTTTTAGCAGTCCGGATACATTGGTAAACCCGGTACTTACGGCAGCAAATGTTTCGTTTTTAAGCGCTTCGTCTTTATAGCTCACTTGTACATCATACCAACGGGCAATTTTGCGCATTACCGTTTCTAGCCGCTCATCATCAAACCTGAAGTATCCGTTTTTCCGGCTACAGCTTCTTCGGTATCTTCGTCGCTTATTATAATATCGTTACCTACCCTAGCTTGCTGGCCCGGTTTTAAAACACGCGAGACGTTGTTTGAAACGATTTTTACTGAGCCTTCCAATAACGTGGTTTTGGTATTAGTTTCATCAGTGTAGGCGTTGATGTTAAAGTGTGTGCCCAATACCTCTACAGTTTGATTTTTTGAGGCTACAATAAATGGTTTGGTTTTATCTTTAGTTACCTCGAAATAAGCCTCGCCGCTAAGCTCAACTTTACGGTTACTTAAACCGGCAAATGATGTTGGATACTTTAACTTTGACGCGGCATTTAACCAAACATGCGTACCATCCGGTAAATAAACCCGGTATTGCCCGCCATTAGGTGTTTCTATTGTATTATATGCAATCTCATTATTGGTTGATGAAGTGCCGTTGGTACCTGTCTTATAAATTATTTCGCCGGTGGATGTTTTGGTGATGTCAATACCACGCTGAATTGCGATGGTACCGTTTTTAGCTCCGGTAAGCAATATGCGTTTACCATTATCAAGCGTTAAATACGCTTTGTTATTTCCTGAGGAGATATCATGCACTGCTACAAGTTGCGGCGATACTTTCTTACGTGCCTTATCAGAATAAAAATAAATACCTGCCCCAATACTAAATAATATGGCAGCCGCGGCAGCTAAACGCGGTAACCACACAAGTGTTTTAACAGGCTTAACAGTGCGAAAGGGAAAAGCCTCATCAAGCGTTTCCATTTGTTGCTTATATATTGTTTCATCTGTTAATGGTTCAGATAACTTAGCATGGTGCAAATACCAGCCGTTAAGTTCTGAACGTTCTTTATCAGTTAGCTCGCCATTTCTATATTTCTCAAAAAGCTGCTCCGCTCGTTTCTTATCCATTACAAAATTGTATTGAGTATTGATTTTCTATTAAAAAAATAATGAGTTAATGCAACTCCCGGTTTAACTGGTATAGCCAGATTATTGGCCTATTTTTATATTATGACAGTATAAGCGGCAGGTGGTAGTAGATAAAGTTAAAAAAACAACGTTTTTTAACATCTACATAAATAATATAGAGAGCAGGCTCACCTTAAGTTTGAGCCTAATTATTTTAATGGCATTGCTCACTTGTTTTTTCACTGTTTTATCCGAAATATTTAATTGGGCGGCAATTTCTTTGTGTGATAAGTCGTGCTTTCGGCTTAGCTCAAACACTGGCGCATTTTGGGAGGTAGCAGGGCCACTTCATTTTCTATCAGGCTGATCAATTCTTTCTCCAGAAATTTTTCATCTGATGCGGGACTGCCTGCTTCAAGATAATCTTCCAAACTATTGGTGTACCCGGCAACTACCTTTTGATGCGCAATAAAATTTAAAATGCGGTTACGTATAGCGCTATATAAATAGCTATTTACCGTGGTAGTAATAATAAGTGTATCGCGTTTGGCCCATATAGTTGCAAAAAACTCCTGAACAATATCCATTGCCTCGTCTTTATCCTGCAACATTCTATAGGCATGCAGGTATAAACAACCTTTATACCTTCGGTAAAGTTCGGCAAAAGCAGTCTCATGGCCCTCTTTTATAAAGGCTATCAGTTCATTATCTGTAAACGTGTTATATACCGGCACTTATAATTGTTGTTATATAAATATAGCTAAATACCTATCAATGCTAACATATTTTATTAAATGGAACTACTGTGTACCAAATACTTTTTTAACCTTTTCCGTGTATTGCATCTGGAATGTTTTTGTTGGTTCTATATAGGAGCCCTCGCCAAATTCGTTCCATGCACATATCACGCCCATTTTCATGGTTTTCTGCGGATTTTCATCCATGAAGGCTTTAGCCCGTGAGAGGTGCTGTTCAAATAACTCGGGCGCACTTACAGAATTATCGTGCAAAGGATTTGAACTGCCACCCCAGGGGCTTCCTGTTCCAGCCGGATGTCATTGGTACAATAAAATTCAGGCCCTGTGTTTTACTAATAACAAATTTCCAGTGTGCCGTACCCGTCACTTAACTCCCGGTAACTTTGCGATTGTACATTAATATCAGGCCCCCGGTGATAATTATAAGCCGAGAAAAGATCATAACTATTCTTTACCCCATAATCTAACCAATACTCGTCGCCGGGCTGGCCGGTAGTGTTAGCTACAAAGCTGATACCTGCATAACCTGCGGCTTTGGCCATTGCATCCGCTTCATCCAATAATTGTTTAGATGTCATACCAAACTTTTTGCGTCTTCATGAAGGTTGGAAATCGAAAAAATATAAACCAGCGGCATCCCATTAACTTTTAAAAACTGAGGCTGCGAAAAGCAGGTGGTTATCCAGCTTTTAACCATACTGGTAAACTGCGTTTCGTTTAAGGTAGCGGTTGATGCATTATCCCAAAGCAATGAAAACTTAAGTAAGTTTTTATTTTTTGCCGCAAGATAAGCTTGCAAAGCGTGCCCATTATCCTCATAATTTCCTTTATTCCAATACCAGTCGTACACTACAAAATCAATCCCATAATCATGCATCCATTGGATTTGTTGCTCGGCAAGGGCTATCTCACCCTCTTTATACCAACCTAATAACGGTTCTCTTTCAGGATATGCTTTTATCTGGTTCCATGGTAGAGGGTTGGATGCATTGATATTATCCCGCCAGCCGGGATAGTAAAAACGCCGATATTATATTCGCCGGGGCCAGAATAGGTATAAGTTTCTGTATTTCCGCCAGTAACTGGCGGGATAATCGTTTAGTACCCCCAGCCGGTTGTTGTTTTTTACAAGATGGACTTGTAAAAATTAAAAAAGTAGTGAGCAAGCCAAAGGTTGCTATTTTATTAATTTTCATACGGATATAATTGGTGAACAACTTACAGAACTATATGCATGCATCAAGTCATTAACGCTCACAGCATAGTCATTCAGCGGGTTATTCGATACTTGGTTTATTATTGGTTTATACGCCTGGTATATTAGTAAGACAGCTACGAGGTCAGGTGGTAGTAGATGAAAGAAAATTTATTTTCATGGACCTATTAACCATAAAATGTAAATATTAATCTTCGCCTTTATAAATAGCAACACGTTTAAACGAAGTTTTATCGGCAGCGATAAAAAGTCTATCAACCCCGGCAATAAATAACAGATAAATTATTCGTTGCTGAAAGTATTGCTTAATTTTAATTTACTGGTAGCAGGTGAATTATATGATAAAAGAAAAACATTGGAGCGTTTTATTTAATGCCCAACCTATCCCAACCGTATTATTAAAGGCAGATCACCCGGTCTATACTATCGTTTTTGCTAACGAGGCGTATAAAACACTTACTAACACACATCATAAGGATATTATCGGTAAAAGCTTTGCGGACCTGCTGCATAACCACTACAGCAATATCGACGAAACATTAAATTCTCTGGGCCAATTACTTAAAGATAAAGCAGCGCAGAAACAATCTGCCGTAAAGTTTGAATTCCAGCTACCTGAGACTAAGAGTACCGAGTTAAAATATCTAAATATATTTAACACGCCTTTACCGGGCGATGATGGCGAGGTGGAGTACATCATCCGCACTATCAATGATATTACGGACGTTGTAGCGGCGCAAAAAAAGAAAATGCCCTTTACGAAGACCTGATTAAACATGAAAAGTTTTTAAGCGAATCGCAGCGAATAGCACACATTGGTAACTGGGAGGTAAATATGGTGGATAATTCTATCGTATGGTCGGATGTACTGAAAGATATATACGAGGTTCCCCCGGATCATCAGCCTACATTTGAATCATCATTAGCTTTATATAAAGACGACCGAACACGCGAAATACTGATCAACGCCATAAACGAGGCCGTGGAAAAAAAAGGTGTATTTGATGTTGAGTTGGAGATAATTACTGCCAAAGGTAACCCGCGCTGGGTACGCAGCACCGGCAAAGCTGATTTAAAAAATGGTGAATGTATACGATTATATGGCGTTACACAGGATATAACTGCAAAAAAGCAGCCGAAAAAGCGCTCATTGAGTCGAGCAACCAATATCAGGCGCTCATTGAGTCGGTAGATGGTGTGGTGTGGGAAGCTGATGCCAATACTTTTAAATTTACCTACATCAGTAATAAAATAAACAAGATACTGGGTTATACCTCCGAGCAATGGCTAAGCGACCCTGACTTTTGGGCCAATCACATTTACGAGACTGACCGCCACTGGGCCATAAATTTTTGCCAGACACAAACCCGCAAAGTGCTGAACCATGTCTTTGATTACCGCATGCTAAAGGCCGACGGCGGGTTGGTATGGATAAAAGACCTTGTATCGGTAATTGCCGAAAACGGCGTGCCAAAACTGCTACGCGGTGTAATGATCGATATCACCAGTTCAAAACTATTGTCAGACCCGGATAACCTCGAAAAAAATGTATTGGAGCTTGTGGCCGACAAAGAGCAGGACCTGCAGGGCATACTTGCTACTTATTTAAAAGGGATAGAAAGTTTGCTGCCGCATATGAATTGTTCGCTAATGCAGGTTAAAAATAATAAGTTATTTGTGTTAGCCGCGCCATCGCTCCCTAAAGATTACCCTGGCTGCCATAAACGGTCTGCCTATCAGCAAACAGGGCGGCTCCTGCGGCGCCTCGGCTTATCTAAAGGCGAAAGTGATCGTGTCTGATATCTCAACTGATCCTTTGTGGGAAAACTACGGGCACCTTGCTTTAAAATATAACTTAAAAGCATGCTGGTCATGTCCCATCATCGACAGTGATAATAACGTAATGGCCGTATTTGGCATGTATTACGACTATACAAAAGCTCCAGACACTATGGATCAGATGGTGATCGATCGATCGACCGCTATCCTAAAGGTGATACTGGAGAACAGGCAGCATGCCCGGCTGATTAAAGAGACTACCATGCTAATGATCCAGGGGCGGGGAGCTGGCCAACTTTGGCAACTGGCAGTGGGATATTAAGAATAATACAGTTAAATGGTCGGACGTATTATTTAGCATATACGGTGTTGACAAGGACAACCACGTTGCTACTTACGAAAGCTACATGTCTATGCTGCACGAGGAGGATCGCGAGCCGGTGCAAAATATTATTCTTGGTGCATTAAACACTAAATAAGATGTGGTATTTGAGGAAAGGATCATCCGCCCGAATGGTGAGTTGCGCCACCTCAAATCATGGGGCAGGGTGCTTTGTGATGATGATGGCAATCCCGAAAAAATGATCGGCTCCTGTCTTGATATCACAGCGGCTAAGATCGCCGAATCACAGCTATGGGAGATAGCCTGGATGCAGTCGCACTTAGTGCGTGCCCCGCTGGCCCGTCTTATGGGTTTGGTAAAAATATTAAAAGAAGAGCAATCTGTTAATGGCGAGGTTACCAAACTGCTTGACTACATCATGAGCTCCGCGCACGAGTTGGATAAAGTTGTAAAGGACATTTCAAATAAAACCGTAAGCGAAGCAAAATAGCAGTAACAAGCCCGTATGCAACAAAGCATTAGTAAGATTATATTACTTCTATATAAATGATCAGAGATAAATTATAAAGCGCAAGTATTACGTCTTAAACCTAAAACAGAAATTGATGGTAAACCGGATTACTTTAGGGTTAGTTTATGGTCATCAGTCAAAAGGATATAGGAGTTAGTGCGAAGTGCTAACTAACTATATATTCAAAAACTCCTTTCTATAATCCGAGGGCTTTTTTTTCATTTCGTCTCTAAACTGCTTATTAAAGTTTGAAAGGGTTTTAAATCCTGATCTCTCTGAAATCATTGCAACGCTCAGGTCTGTTTCTGTAAGTAACTTGCACGCATGCTTAATTCTAAGTTCGGTAATAAACCTGGCGAAACCCTTATTGTTAGCGGCGGCAAAATAACGGCTAAAAGAAGATGGGGTCATACATAACATGTCGGCCAATTCATTAAGGTGTATTTTCTTACGGTAGTTCTTCAGGATATATTCATAGACATTGCTCATCCTGTCGGTTTCATTCTCTTTGAAGGGATCGACATATTCATTGTGCGATATGTAGTGATATTCTTTTGTAGACGACAACAAGTTTAAGATTTTAAGCAGATGAATAAATGATTCTAAACCAGTTAGCTGCACCAGTTCATTCATCATCGTTATTACCTGTTTCTTTACGTTTCCATAAAACTCCAATCCGCGCGACGACCGCTTGAATAGCTTTTTCAATTGTACCATTTCATCCTTAGCCATGAGGTGTTCGCCCAGCAAACTTTCCTGCAAATAGATCACAACGCCGCGGATCTTTAACACACTGTTCTTTTCAAAATAGGCCTCGTCGCTTCGCCACAAATGCGGCAAATTTGCTCCGGTTAATATAAGTTCACCGGGTTTGAAAGCTTTGATGCTATCACCTATAAAACGCGTACCCGTACCCTCAAGCGGGACGAAAAGCTGGTATTCTGAATGCGAGTGCCAAACGGGATCAAAATATTGATCTTCCAGATACTTGATCATAAATATCTGCGATTCTGGTATAGCCGACTTGTGAATAGCTGCCTTCATAATTGATTATTTGCATAAAATAAATCAAATCTAAATTATTAAGGACAAAATACAGTCAGAATTGGACAAAAAAGTAAAGGATTTGATAAGCATATTTGTTTATACCTAATCTATTAGGTAATATATAAACCTATTTAGCTAACTTTCATGAAGAAGTATATTACCCTGGCGGCAGTTTGCCCGGTGGCTTTTGTAAGCATTAACAGTACATTTAAAAGTGATCCGCCGCATCACCGGAGATCTTATTCCTTGGCCACACCGCCGCTCACCACGAATCGGGCAAACTGGCCGAAATAGTTCAGCAGGCTTTTTTAAGGATGGGATTAACATTACCTATACCACTAATCCGGACGATCTGAACGACGCCACACTGTCAAAATACGACGGCTTAATGGTTTACGCCAATTACGATACTATTTCGCAATCACAAGCAAAGGCCTTATTGCAATACGTAAAAAGTGGAAAAGGATTTATCCCGGTGCATTGCGCATCATTCTGTTTCCGTAATAACGACGAAGTGGTTAAGCTGATAGGCGGACAGTTCAGCACTCATAAAACCGACACCTTTAAAATGGTTGTGGTAGATAAAAAAATCCCATACTAAAAGGTGTAAACGCTTTTACCACCTCGATGAAACCTATGTACACACTAAGATCAACAAAGATATCCATGTGATAACAGAGCGTGTTGAAGGCGACCACCATGAACCTTATACCGGACGAATACCTATGGCAAGGGCCGTGTGTTTTACACCGCTTACGGTCATGACGAGCGTACCGGAAACAGCCTGATTTTTTAAAAATGCTGGAAAACGGTGTGTTATGGGCAGTCGGCAAAAAAGCAGAAAAGGATTTAGAAAAGCTACCTAAGCCAAATCCTGAATATACTGTGGCAGACATTCCAAACTATGAGAACCGTAACCCTGCCCCTAAATTGCAGGCCCCGCTATCTCCGGCCGAATCGCAATTATTAACGCAAATCCCTGTGGGTTTTAAAATGCAACTATTTGCTGCAGAGCCCGATATTGAGAAACCGATAGCTATGGCCTGGGACGAACGAGGCAGGCTTTGGGTATTAGAAACTATTGATTACCCAAATACAGTAAGAGATAATAAAGGCGAGGGACTGGATCGCATTAAGATTTTGGAAGATACTAACGGTGATGGCAAAGCCGATAAGTTTACCATTTTTGCTGAACATTTAAATATACCTACCAGTATTGTCTTTGCGCGTGGTGGTGTAATTATATCGCAGGCTCCTGATTTTCTTTTTTAAAAGATACAGATGGCGATGATAAGGCCGACGTAAGAGAAAAACTATTTACAGGTTGGGGAACGTTTGATACCCACGCAGGGCCTTCAAATTTAAAATATGGTTTGGATAACAAGATCTGGGGGACAGTTGGGTACTCGGGTTTCAACGGAACCGTTGGCGGTCAGAAATTTAACTTTAACCAGGGCAGTTTATAGGTTTACCAGCGATGGTAAAAGTCTGGAGCATTTAGGATCAACCAGCAACAATACCGGGGACTGGGTTTCTCTGAGAATTTTGATGTATTTGTATCAACCGCAAATAACTCACATAGCGATTACCCGGGGATACCACTACCCTACCTGCAACGGTTGGCTATGCCGGGAATGGAGTCTGTCCGGAAAATAGAGGGTCACTATGGTATGCACGTAGTAACTAAAAACCTGCGCCGGTTGACGTGTTTAATGGTTTTACCGCTGCCGCGGGACATAATTTATACACCGCCCGTAACTTCCCCGAAGAATATTGGAACAAAGTAGGTTTTGTAAATGAGCCTACCGGTCGTGTTATTCACCGGGCTATTTTAGAGCCGGATGGATCTGGCTTTAAAGAAAAAGATGGCTGGAACTTTTTAGCCAGCGCCGACGAATGGATGGGCCCTGTTCAATCCGAAGTTGGCCCGGATGGTGCCTTATGGGTATGCGATTGGTATAACTTTATTATTCAGCATAACCCTACGCCAAAAGGTTTTCAAAACGGCAAGGGTAATGCTTACATTAACCCCTTGCGCGACCGTACTCATGGCCGTATTTACCGCATAGTTTATGATGGCGCCAAACCATCGCCCATTACACAACTTGATAAAAATAACGCGGAAGGATTAGTAGCTGGCTTACAAAGCGACAATATGTTTTGGCGCACCACAGCGCAACGACTGATTGTTGAAGGCGGGTACAAACAATTAGCGCCGCAATTATTCGGTCTTATCCGCGACAAAAGTATTGATGCTATAGGGATTAACGCTCCTGCAATTCATGCTTTATGGACCCTAAATGGTTTAGGACTATTAGATGGATCAAACGCCGAAGCACTGGCGGTTGCCGAAGATGCTTTAACCCATCCATCAGCAGGGGTACGCAAAGCGGCATTGCAGGTGTTGCCAAAAAATGCACAGTCAATGGCGGCTATTCAAAAAGCAGGTTTGTTAAATGATATCAACCTAAATACCCGTTTGGCAGCTATATTGGCTATTGCTGATATGCCTGCTTCTGAGGCGATGGGTAGTGTATTATTGGAAGCTCAAAAAGTTCCGCAAAACGCTAATGATTATTGGATAAGCCGTGCGGTAAAAGTTGCTATAGCAACCCATGTTAAAGGCGCTTTAGAAGAAATGAGGGCAGCAAACGAAAAAGCTGCTACCCAACGCGACCTGGCCCGCACCCGTCCTGACCAAACTGTAAAAATAGCGGTGGTAAAAAACGCTATGAAGTATGATACCAAAACCTTTGCCGTAAAGGCCGGCAGCATGGTTGAAATTGAATTTACCAACCCCGATTTTATGCAGCACAATTTATTAATACTGCTAAAAGGAAGCCTTGATAAAGTAGGCGCGGCTGCCGATAAGCTGGCCCAGGACCCAAAAGGAATCGACCAGAACTATGTACCAAAAATGCCGGAGGTGCTATTCTCCACCAAGCTTATTAACCCCGAAGAAACTGTTAAACTAAAATTCAGGGTGCCGGCTGCCGAGGGCGATTATCCGTTTATCTGCTCGTTCCCCGGTCATTGGCGCATCATGAATGGGATAATGAAAGTTGTTAAATAACCCGTAAACATAATTTTTATGACCACTCTAACTAAAGATAATGCACCGGATATGAAGCTGTTTTACGCATGCTTTATATCGTTGGTGACTACCGCGTTCGGGTTTATTTTGCGTGCGCTGATATTGCCGCAATGGGGGCATGATTTTAACCTTACCCAAACCCAATTAGGCGAAATTGCCGGTGTTGGCCTGTGGCCCTTTGCCATAAGCATTGTTTTGTTCAGTTTGGTGATAGACAAGATAGGCTATAAAACGGCTATGATCTTTGCGGTGATCTGCCATATCACATCGGCCGTACTTACCATTTTTGCCAGCGGGTACTGGATGCTGTACATCGGCTCATTTATTTGCGCCATTGGTAACGGTACTGTTGAAGCTGTGGCTAACCCGGTGGTAGCAACCATGTTCCCGAAAGAAAAAATAAAATGGCTAAGCCGGTTACACGCAGGTTGGGCAGGTGGTTTAGTTTTAGGTGGTATAATGGCGTTGCTTTTAGGTGTAAATACTCGTTGGGAATATAAAATAGCCCTGATATTGATACCAACCCTCACTTACGCTTTAATGACAATATCGCGCAAGTTCCCGTTAAACGAACGTGTGCAGGCAGGTGTATCCTACAAAGAGATGTTGCAGGAAGTTGGCGCAGGTGGCGCTTTAATCATTGTAGCATTAATCATATTTCAATTAGGTGCGGTGTTTGGCTGGTCTACTTCTGTTAATGTTATTATCACCTTACTAATTACTGCGGGCTTTGGCTACTATACACGTAGTTTCGGCCAACCCCTGTTCATTATTTTATTACTGATCATGATCCCGTTGGCCACAACTGAGTTGGGGACCGACAGCTGGATAACCGATCTGATGACCCCGGAAATGAATAAGATAGGTTTCGTGCGGGTTGGGTATTGGTTTATACATCGGCCATTATGTTTGTGCTGCGCTTCTTTGCGGGGCCTATTTCTCATAAATTCTCATCACCGGGTTTGCTTGCAATCTGCTCGGCCATTGCTGCTGCGGGTTTATACTTTATGTCATTTTCCGCAGGTACCATGATATTGGTTGCGGCAACTATTTATGGTTTCGGCAAAACATTTTTTTGGCCAACAATGCTGGGCATGGTGTCTGAACGTTTCCCTAAAGGTGGTGCATTAACGCTTAATATAACTGGTGGTTTAGGTATGATAGCGGCGGGAGTTATCGGCGCGGGCATACTGGGTTTTATACAGGATAAATCTGTCGATCAAAAAATAACCAGTTACGACAGCAAGAACAATACAGCTATCCATAGCACTTATGTAACCGAACAAAAAACCAGCCTGTTTGGCGATTACAAAGCGCTTGATCAAACTAAACTGGCTACTGCAAATGCCAACGAGCAATTGACCGTTACCACTATCCGCGATGCGGCGAAGAAAGAAGCCTTGCGCTATATTGTGGTATTCCCGTTAATTATGCTGGCAAGTTTTATACTGCTTATTCTGTATTTCAGATCAAAAGGTGGTTATAAAGCAGTTTTATTAAATAAAGTCGACGAGCCGGAATCTACTCCCTATTAATTAGAAAAACATGTCATTACCAATAACATTCGGTGTAAGCTCCTGGCTATTTACGTCGCCATTTCAAACATCGTCAATAGAAGAACTATTCCCCAAAATTGCCGCTATGGGCTTTGACGCGGTCGAGATAGCAGTTGAAGATCCGACTTTAATTGATGGCAACGCCGTAAAGATCGCGTTAGCAAAATATAACCTGAAAGCTATTGTTTGCGGTGCCTTTGGCCCTACCCGCGACCTTACAAATGAAGATCCGGCAATACACGATAATTGCTTTAAGTACATTGCCGACTGCCTTGACCTATGCGCATTATGGGATACCAAATTCTTTGCCGGGCCAATGTATTCGGCGGTTGGTAAGGCGCGTATGCTGCCACCTGAGCAACGTAAAGCCGAGTGGAAACTTGCCGTCGCAAACCTTCGTAAAGTTTGTGATATGGCACAGGAACGCGGCTTAGAGATAGCACTGGAACCATTAAACAGGTTTGAATCAGACCTGGTAAATACTGCCTGGGATGTAGTGCGTTTGGTTGATGAGATAGACCATCCGGCAGCTAAAATCATCCTTGATGGTTTCCACATGAATATTGAAGAACCGAACATTGAGGAAGCCATTAAATTAGCAGGCGATAAGCTGATACATGTGCAAGTAGCCGAAAACTATCGGGGCACCCCGGGAACGGGCCAGACCAATTGGGCCGCTTATCGCCGTGGATTGGAAGCCATAAATTATAAAGGAACAGTATCAATAGAAAGCTTTACACCCGATAATAAGGAACTGGCGCAAGCGGTTTGTATCTGGCACCCGTTAGCGCAAAGCCGGACAAGTTTGCAGCCGAAGGATTAGCATTTTTAAAACAATGGGCACAATAGCCCGCAATTTTATAATATGGAAAACAAGAAAATTAACATAGCCATTGTAGGCTTAGGTTTTGGGGCAGAATTTATACCTATTTACCAGCATCACCCAAACGCCAATATGTACGCCATTTGCCAGCGCGACCATACTAAACTTCATCAGATAGGCGACGCTTTTAATATTGAAAAACGTTATACAGATTATGATGAGTTATTACGCGATCCAGAAGTGGACGCAGTACATATCAACACGCCTATTCAAAGCCATGCAGAGCAATCTATAAAAGCACTACGCGCTGGTAAGCATGTGGCTTGTACCGTGCCTATGGCCACTACGGTAGAAGAATGCCGCCAGATAGTAGAAGCTGTAAAAGAAACCGGTTTAACCTACATGATGATGGAAACCGTGATCTACAGCCGCGAGTTTTTGTTTGTGAAAGAGCTTTATGAGAATGGTGAGTTAGGGAGGTTACAATTTTTACGCGCATCCCATCAGCAAGAGATGGCGGGCTGGCCGGGCTATTGGGAAGGCTTGCCGCCAATGCATTATGCAACCCATTGCGTTGGGCCGGTTTTGGCATTAGCAAAAGCGGATGCCGAATATGTTTCCTGCTTTGGCTCGGGCCGGATTGATGAAAATTTGATTAGTAAATATGGGTCGCCGTTTGCTGTAGAAAGCTGCCATATCAAGTTTAAAGACTCAGACCTCTCTGCAGAGGTAACCCGCTCGTTATTCAATACCGCAAGACAATATCGCGAAAGCTTTGATGTTTACGGCTCAAAGAAAACCTTTGAATGGACATTGATTGAACACGAACCATCTGTAATACATACCGGCGAAGTGCCCGAAAAGGTAACCATTCCTGACTATGCGCACCTGCTGCCAAAAGAGATCCGTGCCTTCACTACCGGTGGCGTTTACGACGCTGACGATAATCAACACCTTTCTTTCCTTCAGGGATCAGGACATGGTGGTTCTCATCCGCACTTGGTGCATGAGTTTGTATCAGCATTGGTTAATAACCGCCAGCCGTTCCCAAATGCAAGGCAATCGGCAAATATTACGTGCGTGGGTATTTTGGCGCATGAATCGGCTATGGATGGCGGTAAAAAAATAGACCTGCCCGGCTTTACTTTAGTTGATTAAGTTATGGAAAGAAGAAGTTTAATAAAAGGGATGGCAGTTGGGCTATCGTCATTATATCTTTCAAAAAGTTATGCAGGGCGAATATTAAAAGCACCCTATGCCGATCCGTTTAAACCCACCGGGACTCGCTAACACAGTACCAGGTGCCAGATTGGTTTCGCGATGCTAAGTTTGGCATTTGGGCGCATTGGGGGCCACAGTGCCAGCCCGAATATGGCGATTGGTATGCGCGTGGCATGTACCAGAAGGCAGTTCGCAATATAAATACCATGTGCAGAAATACGGGCATCCGTCAAAGTTTGGTTTTAAAGATGTTATCCATGAATGGAAAGCCGAAAACTGGGACCCTGAGGAATTATTAGGTTTATACAAAAAGGCCGGAGCCAAATATTTTATGGCGCTGGCTAATCACCACGATAATTTCGACCTGTACAACAGCAAATATCAAAAGTGGAACTCTACCCGCATGGGGCCGAAAAAAGATTTGGTAGGCGGCTGGGCAAAAGCGGCTAAGCATCATAGTCTTCGTTTTGGCGTTAGTGTACACGCGGCCCACGCCTGGAGCTGGCTTGAAACCGCGCAACGTGCGGATAAAAGTGGGCCAATGGCCGGCATTCCGTATGATGGTAAAATTACTAAAGCTGATGGCGAAGATAAATGGTGGAACGGCGAAGACCCGCAGGAATTGTACGCACAAAATCATCCACTTAGCGAGAACAGCTTAGACAATGGGATGATCCATCGCCAATGGAACTGGGGCAATGGCGTAGCCGTACCATCAAAAGATTATTGCGAAAAATTTTATAACCGCACAATTGACCTTATAGATAAATACGGACCGGATGTAATCTATTTTGATGATACCGCGCTACCGTTATGGCCGGTAAGCGATGCGGGTTTGCGCATAGCTGCTCATCTGTACAATACCAGCATAAAGAAACACGGCAAGTTAGAAGCGGTAGTGTTTGGTAAGATATTAGATGAACAGCAACGCAAATGCATGGTGTGGGATATTGAGCGCGGCCAAAGCAACCAGATAGAAGCACAACCATGGCAAACCGATACTTGTATTGGCGACTGGCATTACAATCGCAGGGTTTATGATCGTAATGGCTACAAAAGCGCTAAAACCGTTATCCATACCCTTATTGACGTAGTCAGTAAAAACGGTAATCTAATGCTGAATATCCCGGTACGGGGCGATGGTACCATAGATGAAAAAGAACGCGCTGTGGTAGAAGAAATAGCTTCGTGGATGCAAATTAACAGCGAAAGCATTTATGGCACCCGGCCCTGAAAACTTTTGGCGAAGGCCCCGCGATTGAGGCGGCCGCTCCATTAAACGCGCAAGGCTTTAATGAAGGTAAAGGCAAGCCATTTGGCGCACAAGATATTCGCTTCGTCACTAAAGGAAAAACGCTTTATGCCACCTTGCTGGGCTGGCCTACAGACAGGGTAGCGACTATTAAAACCCTTAAGCCAGACACTTCGGGCAAGGTTGAAATAGTTAGCCTGTTAGGAAGTTCAGGAAACTTGGTGTTTGAGCAAACTCCTTCCGGATTAAAAGTAAATTTACCTGAACAAGTGCCGGGCAAAAGCGCCTTTGTTCTAAAAATACAAGGAGCAATAAGCTAATTGACTTGTCCATTAATTTTCCAAAGATTCACTTAAGGAGATGCTCAAAAGTGAGCATCTCCTTACATTTAAACGGATATTTTCACTTTGCGGCCATATGTATAACGGCCTTCTTTACCGTTCCAGTGGCCAAAATCATAGACAACAAATAACTCGTTATTTTTGGGGGTTTCTTCAACACACATATAATGTGTGGTATCAATCCCTGTTGTAAGCCGGGTTACTTGGCTCCGTGTATCACCATGGTCAAGGCTAAAGGCAAGATAATTGCCGTTCCACGGATAGGTTGGTATTGTCCAGCAAAGCTTTGCTGAGATCCGCACACCAAAAGCGGCAATCAGTATTCCACTTCGGGTTTCTATCAGGTCTGGGTCTACAACGGCACCGATCAATTCGGGCGAATCCGGAGCAACCAGCACGCCTTTGCGTTTAACATCCTTAAACATAGCCGCCCAATTGTTGGTTTTATAAACATCAAGATCAGCGTATACTAATGGTTTAGCTTTTGTCCATGTTTTACCACCATCGTCAGAATGGTTACTATATAATTCATACCCGGTACGCATCTGGCAAATTAAACGACCTGCTTTTGGCCCTTTTGATACCCGTGCAATAACCGGCTCGCCAAAACCTTCGGTACCTACTTTCTTATCTACAGCTACAGTTGAAACAAAATCCCAATGCTTGCCTTTATTTTTAGATTTAAACAGCATAACCCGGCTTTTTTTTCATTTTTGGCTGATACGGGCAAGGCTCGTCATCTCCTTTCTGGAAACCATAAATAGTAGTAAGCAGATCGCCGTTAGGCAATTCCGGGATACGGCGGTGCAGGCGCATGGCTATATGCGGGCGTCCGCCGTCGTCTGCTGAACCATAGAACTCGGCATTAGGGATATCAAAAGTAATAGGAAACGGGCCTTGCAGCGTTTTATATTCATCGATTGATGTGTACATTAAGCCGGCACCGGTATCGGGTTTATCGCCTGGCGTAACGTACGTTTCAAGGGCGATGATGGTACCATCTTTTAGTTGCGTGATACCGCCTTCCATATCTACCCCATTATCTCCTTCTTTTAAAGGAAATCATTCCATGTTTCACCGCCATCGCGCGATACCACCGTCGACATAGCAAATGGATAATAGATCCTTTCCTGCGGAAGTGGTTTATTGTGATTTTGCGACTGAACGATCAATGTCCCTTTGCGGGTGCATAGCATTGAGGGTTGCAAACCATCATTTAAAACCATTACCTCCTTACCAAAATCAAGCTTTATACGGTGGTCGGCCAATACGGTTTGGGGTATGTTATTTTGCAATACAGGCACCGGTAATTAAACGGAGGAGCTGCAAAGCCTTTCATCCGCATTAATGGAATGGCCGCGAGCAATAATGACGAGTTTTGCAGGAACTTTCTGCGTGATGTGTTATTAAGATCACTCATAATATTTCTTTTTAAAATGTTTTATTTTCCTTTTAGGTCGGCCGGGGTAAGCTCATTTAATAAATGCCGGCCATTGTGCAACCTTTCAATATTCTGAACAAAAATATCCCATACCCTTTCTAAAAATTTCGGACTTAAACTTGAACCGGATATATGAGGCGTTAATATCACATTAGGCATCTTCCATAAAGGGTGGTCTGCCGGCATTGGATAATAATAATGCGTATCTAAGGCCGCGCCGGCTATCCAATTTTGTTCGAGGGCTTTTATAAGCGCCTTCTCTTCAATCAGCGGGCCACGCGCGGGATTTAGTAAATAAGCGGTTGGCTTTAGCATTTTCAGCTCCGCCTCGCTTATTATCCCGGCATTAGTGTCTGTTTGGGGCATGGCTATGATGAGGAAATCCAATCCTTTCAAAAAGCTTCTTTTTCTTCCATTAAGAAAACTTTATCGGGCAGTACGCCTTCCGGGTCGCCGGTGCCGGCTACACTATATATATCTGTGCGGGGTTTTACACCGCTGCGGCTCAAAACATGTACTTGCATACCCAAGGCTTTTACTAAACGTGCGGTTTCGCGACCAATACCTCCATAGCCCCAAATACCTACTATGCTGCCCCGGATCTCGTGCTGGAAACGTGCCGAGCGGTCCCAAACAGCCGCATCCTGATTATGCATCATTCCACGCATATCGCGCGCCAGATTTATCATCATCGCTACATTCCATTCGCCTATAGGTACGTCAAAAACGCCAAGTGCATTGCAGGCTTTAACATTCCGGTCATCAAATCCCTTCCCTATTAACTGCGTATACCCTGCCGAACTGATCTGGATAAATTTTAACTGATCCATATCCTCGTGATTTTGCGGTGGAAACGTACAGAAAAGCGCATCGCAATCAGCTATCAGATTAGTGGGTAGAGGTCTTACACGTTCTTCTGGCAGATCTACTACTTTCACATTCACACCCGGCATATCCTTTAGCTTTTTTAAAGCGGGAACATAAACAGGCATATCAATTAAAATATTCATGAGAAATAGATCAGGTGGTTAAAATTTTACCCGGCACGCTGTTAAATTCTCCCGAACCGCGCTGAAATGGATAACGTTTAATGGTAGCCTCGGTAAGCTCAATGCCTAATCCGGGTTTTTCGGGTGGCAAGGCATAACCATCTTTCATTTGCAGACTATCGCCTATCACCTCGCTATGTAAAGGTCCATAGGCCGGAGCCACTTCCAATATAATAGTATTTGGGCTTGCAAAACCACAATGTATATTTTGCATTTGCGATGCGCCTGCACCCCGGGCATGCGGCGCTATTTTACGGCCACGCTGATGAAGACTGGCCGCTACTTTCATGAACTCATTTAAACCGGCGGTAAATGAAGCATCGGGTTGGCCTATATTAAAGCTGTCCTGTTCAAGGAATGTTTGCCACTCGCAATAGGCAGTTAGGCACTCGCCGCCGGCAATTGGGGTGGTTGTGTTTTTACATAATTCGCTGTATAAATCCGGGCGGGTATAATGTAGTGGTTCTTCTAAAAGAATAGTTTGTAGGGTTCCATCGCTTTGGCTACAGCCAAAGCGGTATCAAGCCCCCGGTAGTGGTTGAACTGTTGCCCATATGCGCATCCATCATCAGCCACAAATGATCACCAAACTGCTCGCGGATGTAAGCCATTTTTGTTGATTCCAAATCAGCAGCTTCGTTAAGATCAGACGGAATATGGAAACCCTTATCCTTATAGTAAGCGCCTGCCCCTATTTTTGCGCCTTTAAAACCAAGCGATTGGTAAAATTCTATTTTGCCTGCCAGTTTATCTAACGGATAATTGCTGGGGCCGCCGGTGGCATAACAGGGTAGTTTGTCATGGTAAGCGCCTTTGGTAGCTGCTAACCCAAAATCGTTCCTCCATTTTTCCTGTAGTAGTTTCCATACAGGCATATTTTCCTCTTTGCCTTTTAAATCCCATAATGCCGCTTCTATCCCGCAAAGTACAATAGCGCCTAAACCAACCCTGCACCAAAAATTACCGCAATGGTACATTTTTGCCCACAGGTCGGGGATATCATCAACGTTATTACCTATCAGGATAGGCTTAAAAAATTCCACTATCTCCGGCACCATCTCGGGGCAGAAATAGCCCGCATAGGTTTCACCAATGCCAATCAGCCCGCTGTCGGTTTTTATTTGGATAAAGGCCGCGCTGCGCAATTTTCGCGCTTCAGAAAGATAGGGGTCTAAAGTACAGGGGCCCGTAAGTAAAATGGTTTTAACATCGGTGATCTTCATCTTATTGATTTACCCGGAAATTGGCTAGCTAACCCGGGGATTAAACCAAAGTTAAAACAATGGGTACCCCTTAGATGATACTTTCATTTATATTGATAGTATTTTCTTTTATTGCGTGCTATCAATTTTTAATATCGCGTAAGCAGCGGCGGCCCGCATATCGGCACCTTCGTCGCTCGTCGGGTCGTATATGCCGGTATCCTTATCTTTCATTAAATCTATCAATAACGGCAAGTGTTTTTTGTGCCTTTTTCGGCCGGGGCCTGTGCTATTTCTGTGCGTTCGCCTACGCTAAAGCTATGCACATCTTTAGTCAGCAATTCATCAACTTGTGTTAGTTTTTTACTATCGGCTTTTGCCGGGGCTGTAACCGGGGCAGTGGTTAAAAGGGCTACGTATAACTCATCGGTTTTATGGGCTGCAAGGGCAGCGGCTGTTATTTTATCCCATTGTTGTGTGTTTAGGCCTTGCTCTTTGCGTAAAACATAAGCGCTAATCCGCCTGATGATAGCATTTGTATCGGTTAATGCCCTATGCAAAAGTTCTTCGCGGTTAACCTCCATCCTTATTCCCGAACCATAAGAACTGGCCCAAACCGCATAAGTTTGCAAATTTCTATCGTCAGACACTAAAGTTTTTGAAGTTACCTGCGGGAATAAATCGGCAACCGGTTGCTGCAGTTTAGCCAAAGCCTCTGTAGCATGTGTCCGGTCAGGGCCGTTCAGATCTTTATAAGCATCATACATTTTGTTGAGCCACATCTTTTTTCGTGCGTCATCATGCTCGGCTTGTACTAATATTCTCCATATCACTACCCTGTATTTGGGTTCAGTTCCATGCAGCTTTTCTTCCTTTAAAAACTCTTTTAATGCTACATCCGCGTGGCCTGTCCATATCAGGTATTCAGCCGCGTGAGCTTTTATAAATTTTTGACGATGCGCTAATATCAATTTTAGTTCGGCAAGGGCTTGTTTTTGGGGCGTAGTTGGGGTAGGATTTTGCATGGATAATATATTGATTGCACTAAGCATACCTATTAACAGATGTAACATCATATCATTTAAATGTTATGTTATCTCAAATGTATCCTTTGCCGGGACAAGTAGGTGCTACTTTATTTTACAATACTGATACTATTTCATTTACCCAGTATTAAGGCGCAGTATATATAAGTTTAAATTCGCTTTTCGGCGCTTCGCACACAGGGCACGTGTAGGCATTAAGCAATTCAAAATCAACGCCTTTTTCAATATTATTTGCAGCATCGCCATATTGTTTGTCATAGCGGGTAAGACAGTTATTGCACTCGTAAACAGACAAGCTATCTTGTTGCAAAATAGTATCTTCTGATAAAACTAAAGTAGCTGATAAATGGGGATCGGCTTGCTGACTGTAAAACTCTTTACATAAAGTAATTAGTTTTTTACTTAACAATCGGGGCGTTATTTTTTGGGCGTAGCGTACTTCGTCTTTTGAGTTTGGGTTAAAATCTCGTGTGTGCAATATGTCGTAGTCGCCTGACTCATTCTTTCGCAGAATTACAGCACCTTGCAAACCCGTTTTGGGTTGCGTTTTAATAGCAAAGCTAAGTTGGTAAGTTCGCAAATCGGCTTCTTCAAATTGCCGTACTAACTGTTGTTTCAGTTCCAACCCTTCGCTACACATGTCTTCAATTTGCCAATTTAACTCGTTAGCAGCATGGCGCACATTTAAGTGATATTTGCTTAATATCAGTCCCCATTGGTTTCTGTCGGTCTGTTCAATGCCTTTTATGATAATAGTTTTCCGGGGTGTGGTATAAACTTGGCCTATCCTGCTTTTCAAGCATAATAAACACACATCCTTTAAAAATCCTACCCGGAAAAGTTCATTGCGCCGATAAATACCCAACCAGTATTTATTGCCATACCGGTTAAAACCTTCATAATAAGGCAGCTGAAAATCGGGTACATTTAGTGGTTCGGTTACCGGCCTGAGGGCGAGGCTTATTTTTTTGAGCAGAGTTTTATAAAACAACTCTTCATCTATATCTGCCTGATTGTAAAACAGGTCTTTTTTTTGCATGATAATGTCTTCGGCAGCTTTGGTTAAAGCAGGTATATCTTCAGAATACACCAATGAAGGTAAACAATACAGTTTATCAGTTTTGGGGAACCTGATATAAGTAAACCAGTAATTATTAACGTTAGATGCAATGAAATTTATATTGCCACTAAAAAAAGGGACAAACGTTTGGCGATCATCAACCAGGTTCACTTTTAATTTTGGTTGATGTTCAAACCTGTCAAAGATGTCCTTATATACACCCTCGCGCAGCCACCCTTCATGATGATTAAATATAGTATCTGCTACGTACGAACTTATAATGTTGGGATAGCTGTCATCATCTATCTCATAGCTGATCTCAGCTTTCAGCATATCCAGTTCCATATCCTCCAGCTTATCTGCTTTAACAGTAAAATAAAGTTGTTGCCGGTTTCCGAAGCGGATATCAGTTGCGCCGGCATTTTCGGCGATCAATAATATCTCATACAAATCGCCGGCTGATATAAAGCCCCCGGGTAAGTTTATTTTAATGAGGTGATCCATATTAAACCGCTTTGGCTAATGATAAATTATTCAGTGCTTCTTCGAGTAATCGTTTCACTTCAGGACGGCACGATCCGCAACCCATGCCCGCACCGCTGGTAGCACATAGGTCCTTCAGGTTAGTACAGCCTTCATCTATTTTTTTGCGGATATTCTCGCTGCCTACATTATTACAGCTGCAAACCAGTTTACCTAATACCGGGTCTGCTTTGTTGCCGCTACGAAGTAATTGCAGCCGCTTTTCGCTCAATTCTGTTTGGTTGGCTATCAAGTCCCTAAACTCAAGAAACTCACTCTTATCGCCAATTAAAATAGCCCCTACCAGCCTATCCTGGTGGATAATGCATTTTTATAATAGCGTTTGGCCTTATCGGTAAAAACCACTTCTTCATAATTAATGTCATCGGGGCATTCCGGCAATCCTATACTGCACAGGTCAAATCCATGGATCTTAATAATATTCATAAACAGGCTGCCTTTGTAATAGCTGGCAATGTCGCCATTCATGTAAGCGGCAACTACCTGTGCCTGTTGCTCGGCGGCTGCGGTTATGCCATATAAGGTGCCATTAAATTCGGCTATTTCGCCAATAGCATAAACGTCAGGATCGCTGGTTTGCAGGCGCTCATTTACGATAACACCCCGACGGCATTCTAACCCGCACTCTTTAGCAAGTTCAAAATTTGGCGTTGTGCCAATTGCCAGTATCATGGCATCGCAATTGATCTTACGGCCACTTTTCAACCCAATACCTGTTAGTTTTGAGCGGCCATAAAACAGTTGGATCTCATCATCATAATAAATATCGCAGCCCTGGTCGGCCATTTCTTCATGTAATAACTGGCTTCCTAAGGCATCGAGCTGCCGGTTTAAAAACCGCGAAGTACGCTGTATGATGGTTATTTTAATACCAATCTCGCGTAGCGAAGCAGCCATCTCTAACCCCAATAAACCACCACCTACAATTACCACATGCCCACCCGCCGGCACATGCTTTTTAAAGCTATCGGCGTCGTTACGGTTGCGCATGGTAAAAATGCCGGGAAGCGCTGGTACATTTCGGGGCACTGCAGCCCGGCTGCCCGTGGCAATCAACAATATGTCGTAAGGAGTTTTTATACCCACGGAGTCTAATACGTATTTATTAACGCGGTCTATGCGCTCTATACTTATGCCGCGCAAAAGGTTTATTTTGTATTCGGGTTCTTCCTCGTCCTTCATTTTTACCAGTTGCTCCCATTGCTGCTCGCCGCTGATATAATCAGGCAGCATAACCCGATTGTAGAACGGGTAATTTTCTTTGCTAAAGATGGTGATCTGGTCGTCCTTATTTAATTCACGGTATGATTTTACGAATCCGTATGATCCTGCGCCTGCCCCAATAACTACAATGCGCTGAAAAGGCTTTTTAAACTTAGCCACGTTTACAGCGCAGAATTTAAAATCGGGTTCTTTTGATACGGGGTCTACCTTATCGTTGGTTAAGTTATTGGCACGGTTTAGATCATTACCTAAAATCTTGCCCCAATGCATAGGCAAAAACACAACTCCTTGTTTTATTTGGGTCGATAGTTTAGCTTTAACTTGCACCGTACCGCGTTTTGAGGTTATAACCGTAACATCACCTTCGCTGATATTTAATTTTTCAGCGTCGTCAGGATGTATCTCCGGGAACGATTGCGGGTAATGCTGGTTAAGCTTATTTACCTTGCCCGTTTTACTCATGGTATGCCACTGATCGCGGATACGGCCGGTTGTTAAAATAAATGGAAAATTTGCATCAGGCAATTCGCTGGTCAATGTATCAGCCACCGGATAGATAATAGCCTTTTGCGATTGGGTATAAAATTTTCTGTCGGTAAATAAACGGGGCGTACCTTGCGTCTGACTCTTCTTTTTATAGGGCCATTGTACTGTTTTATGCTGTTTCAATATCTCATAGCTTAAGCCGCTTATATCGATATTGGTTTTTGCAGTTAAGCGAACATGCTCGGCATAAATAGCGGCAGGATTTTCAAAGTCGAATCCTTTATAGCCCATTTTTTCGCAAAGCGACAAATGATCTCTGCATCGCGTAATGCTTCGCCGGGCGCGTCAAGTACTTTGTTTAAGTAGCTTATGCGGCGCTCTGAATTGGTCATCGTACCTTCCTTTTCGGCCCGGGCGGCAGCAGGTAATATTACATCGGCAAATGCCAAACTTTCTGATTTATTGGTAATCTCCTGCACTACTACAAACCGGGCTTTTTTCAATGCCTCTTCAACCAAACGCACATTAGGCATACTGGTTAAAGGGTTGGTGCACATTATCCAAATAGCTTTTAAACGACCGTCATTTAACGCCTCAAACATCTCGGTTGCAGATAATCCGGGATTTGGGTTTATAGTGGTACCGCCCCAAAATTTCTCTACCTCTTCACGGTGTTGCGCATTTCCTAAATCGCGATGAGCGGGCAATAAATTGGATAAGCCACCCACCTCGCGCCCACCCATGGCGTTGGGCTGTCCTGTTAGTGACATCGGCCCTGAGCCGGGTTTCCCAATGTGCCCGGTTATTAAATTTAGATTGATCAGGCTCAGGTTTTTATTTACGCCGATAGCGCTTTGGTTAAGCCCCATCGTCCACATAGCGATGTAGCCTTTTGCTTCAGCTATATACTGCGCTGCCAAACGAATATCAGCTTCGCTGACACCGCATATTAATGCTGATTCGGTTATCGTGCGTTCAAAAACCAGTTTGCTGTAAGCCTCAAAGCCTTCGGCATGGTTGGTGATGAAATCAAGGTCTATATCTCCATTTTCTATCAGTACCCGACCAATTGCGTGGTTTAGGGTAATATCTGTACCGGGATTTAATTGCAAGTGTAAATCTGCTACGCTGCAGGTATCGGTGACGCGGGGATCAACAACAATTATTTTGACATGCGAATTAGCGGCTTTATGAGCCTCAACACGTCGCCATAAAATGGGATGACACCAGGCAGGGTTAGCACCTGTTACATAAAAGCAATCGGCCAGTTCAATATCATCATAACATAGTGGCACGCTGTCCTCGCCCAGCGCCAGCTTATACGCCGCTACCGCGCTGCTCATGCAAAGGCGGGAGTTAGTGTCGATATTATTACTGCCGATAAAGCCTTTAATGAGTTTGTTAACTACATAATATTCCTCGGTTAAACATTGCCCGGATGCATAAAACGCTACCGAATCAGGTCCGTACTTTTCTATAAATGTTTTAAAAACCGCTGCGGTACGGTCAAGCGCTTCGTCCCAGCTAACACGCTGCATAGGCATGTTTTTATTGTACCGCATTTGCGGATAGAGCAACCTGTCGGTTTTGTCATTAACCGTGTGATGCAGGTTCATGCCCTTGCTGCATAACGCGCCTTTATTTACTGGGTGATCTTTATCGCCCTCCAAACTAACCGAACCATTTTTCTCTTTGTTTAAAAGCACACCACAGCCAACCCCGCAATAACAGCAGGTGGTACTTAGTTGGTTTGTGGTGTGCCTTGTTTTTTGCATAATAAATTATACTGCGCCCACTAACCCGCTTTTTTCAGATTGCTCGTCAGTGATGGGTTTCTTTTGGAAACGGGTTACCAATACAATTACCGATACTACAATTACCGTATAGCCTATATAAGTAAATGCCTCAACATAGGTAACCGAAGTTGATTTAAAAAGGAAGCCAAACAGCATACCACCCAGATTGCCACCGGCACCTACAATGCCGCTAACCAGTCCTACATTTTTAGCGTTAACAAACGGCACAATACCATAAGTGGCTCCGTTTGACATTTTAAGGAACATAGCAAACGTTAACATGGAGAGTATGGCAATTGGTAAAGAGCCAGACTTGGCAAACAATATTAACCCCAACCCTTCTAAAAGTAATACACCGGCAAGCAGTAATCCTTTACCGCGCATACCAAATTTTTTGCCTGCTTTATCAGAGGCAATACCACCCAACGCACGGGCAAATAAATTCATGAAGCCAAATATGCCGGCCCAAAAACCGGCAGAGCTTTGGTTAAGATGGAAGGTATCAACAAAGTGCAGCGAGGCTACGTTATCAAATGTAAGCTCCATCCCAAAGCACATCGCATAAGCTAAAGTTAGTGCCCAAATACGCCAGTCGGCCAATACGCTCCAATCAGTTTTTGACGACTGTGTTTTGGTATGGCCAATCTCATCATAGTTTCCCTCAGGGGTATCTTTGGTGTATTTGTTATATAAAAAAGCGATGATCAGCATCATTACACCCGGTACAATCATCGCGTAACGCCAGGCTTCGGCCTTGGTATAACCAAAACTTACAATGGCTGCGAATATTAAAGGCATTACCATATTGGTTACCCCGCCGCCAAGGTTGCCCCAACCGCCGGTAATCGCGTTAGCGGTGCCTTTAATATTAGGTGCAAACATCATAGAAGTGTGGAACTGCGTGATAACAAACGAGGCTCCTATCACACCAATAGCCAGTCGAAATAACAAAAACGAAGTATAATCATGCGCTAACCCGACAAAAATACCGGTATCGACCCGATCAATAACAACCTTACCGCGGTTTTACGCGGGCCCCGTATCGCAAAGCTTGCCTATGAGCAACCGGGCAATAATGGTTACCGCTACTGATGCAATGATTGTATTACCTACCTGCGCCTTGGTTAAATGTAATTCGGCACGAATGGTAGGCATTAAAGGCGCCGAGGCCAAACCAGCCAAAAAAGCATACAAAAAACATTAGCCAGGTTGTATGGAACGTACGCATTTGCACACCCTTTAAAGAAAATATATTGAGTTTAGTAAGTTGATTTTTCATGTCCGTTGAATAATTATTTGTTTAAAAATTCTGGTTTGATATTGATCTGCAAAAGGCCCAAACAGGTTTAAGGCTGGCAGTTGATGGAGTGATGTTTTTAGCATATTCCATGCTGCTTGTTGCCGCCATGTAGGATACACCCACATCTATATTGGTAAACTTATTAAGTTTGTAGCCAGCGGTAAGGTCAAACTCGGTACCGAGGTGTTTGGCTATTGCTGCACCGTTAATATTTTTCTGGTTATCGGCTAAAGAAAAGTAGTGCCCGGCAAGCTCTGTGGTAAGCCTACTGTTGGCCGAGGTATATTTTATCTTTAAATACGGATCGCTTAAACCACCCAACGGCGAACCGCTTACGGCATAGAAATAATCCATATATCCCCAAAACTTATGCGGAGTACCATATAGTGGATCAAAACGATGATTAACTGTTGATGTTGAAAGCGCGTCATTGCCGGATAAGACATCTAAACCTGCGGTATAGCTAAATTTGGCCGGTTTGTAGGATAGCGCCAATGTATACGTATAAGCGTTCAGTTCTAACCCATCCTTGTCATGGCCGCCCTGATAATAGTAACCACCATTAAATGCCCATTCGTTTTTATTACCAAACACCGGGTTAATTAATATGCCGGTGGTAATGCGGGTGTTTACGCCGGGTTGGTTAAAGTGTTTACCGTATAGATAGCCAACATCTGTACCCGATGTGTTTTTAACAGAATCCAGTATATATTTCCCAAACTGATCTGCCAGGAAGAGACCGGATATTTTAGTTTTGCCGAACTTTTTAGCGGCGTATAAATATTGCAATGCTTTATAATTTTGATTAAGTGCATTGGTACCAGGCGGGTTAAGGAATACCAGTGAACCATTTTTTGCGCTAACACCTGCTGCATTTATCAGCGGAATATAACCTGCAGGAGTATTCATTACATTACCTTTGCTGTCTTTTACAGTTGTCGGTACATTCGCCGGTGTATAATAAGTTCCGTTGTAATTTACAGCATCGGTATTTTGGTTAAATGCCGCGCCAAGGTCAACCTGCCAGCCTTTTTGCAGTAGTTTAAAAACTACAGCATCATGCCGTCTTGCCTGGGTTAACCAATCTGAAGCGCCTAATAAGCGTTCGTCATCATAAACTAATTCCTGGCGACCTATTTTTATAGCGAAGTAATCAAAAGGAGAAACTTTAAATGCTGTATCTTTTTTATTGGAGAGAATTAATTCGGCCCGTGCTTCATGAATGGCTAATTTAGCGCCATCTGCCGGGTTGATTGTAGATGCGTCCTCGCCCCATAACCGTACATCCTGTATAGACGTCTGAAAAACGATTTTGCTTGATTTGTAATTAAAAGTAAGCCGGGTGCGTTGCCCTATAGAGGCGGCACTTTTACTGCCGATGGTTTCTAATGTTCCGTAACCGTCGCGCAGCTCGCCCCGCGTTCGGAGCTGGCCCGTTAAGGAAAGCTGTGCTATGGCGGATTGGGTAAAAAGCATGACGAAAACAATAGAATTAACGCAGTAATGCGGTGGTTTAATTCATTTTTGTACATTTGGTTTGGTTTTTTTGTTAAAGCGATTAAAACTATTTGCCCTGTCTGGGAATGCGACCTCCCGACGGGGTTTTTTATTGACCAGATTTTATTTTCGTTACACTCCTTTCTTTCTTAATATCAGTGTACTTGTAAAATTAAAGCGCAATAAATACTTTACCATCCTCAACCCTTACCGCGTAAGTTTTTATTGAAAGTTCTTCGTTTGTTAAACAATGACCGCTTAAAAGCGAGAATGTATTTTTATGAAACGGGCAAGCAACCTTTGGCTCGCAATTTTCGCCGGTACTGCCAATCATGCCTCTTGATAAAACCATTTGTTGTTTATGCGGACATAAGTTCTGCGTGGCAAACCATTCGCCGCGGCGGCTGAAATTAAAAATCGCTATTTGCTCGTCGCCCAGCTTTACACAAGCCCCGCCGTTCTGCGGTATATCATTAACACGGCAGGCCAGTACCCAGTTATCTGTTATAGTTTCCATATTCTTGATTTTTTAAGTTGATTACCATTGTGCCTTTATCTGCTCGCGCATCGGCTCAAACTTAACTGTAGGGTCCTTTTCTTCGGGGGCGTTTACAAAATGAGTAAAGCGTTTGCGCAATTCCGGGTTTTCAACAACTTCTCTCCATTCGCAGTGATAGGTGTTTATCAACAGTTGCATTTCTTCTTCCAATAAATCGCAAATACCCGGCTATCATTTATCACCACGTTTTTAAGGTAACTTAACCCGCCATCCATTTTATTTAGCCAGGTAGCTGTGCGCGATAGAGGCTCGGCTGTTTTTATGTAAAACATCAGGAAGCGGTCCGTATTTAACCAGCGTTTCTTTATTAATATCTGCTGCAAACAACTCGGCATGCTGTGGTTTTGATCCGCCATTGCCGCATACATATAAGTTCCAGCCCTTCTCGGTAGCTATAATTCCAAAGTCTTTTGATTTCGCCTCGGCACATTCACGGATACAACCACTAACCCCACCTTTCAGCTTATGCGGTGCGCGAATCCCTTTATACCGGTCCTCAATTTCTATCGCGAATGAAACACTATCATGCAAACCAAACCGGCACCGTACTGCCCACACAGCTTTTCACGGTACGTAATGCCTTTCCGTAAGCATGCCCGCTCTCAAAACCGGCGTCAATTAACTCCTCCCATATAGCCGGCAGGTCGTTAAGATGCGCGCCAAACAAATCAATGCGCTGGCCGCCTGTTATCTTGGTATACAAGCCATATTGTTTGGCTACCTGACCTAATACTATAAGCTTATCCGGCGTAATTTCGCCGCCAGGTATGCGCGGCACAACTGAATAAGTGCCGCCTTTCTGGATGTTTGCTAAAAACCGGTCATTACTATCCTGTATCGTATCCTGTTTTACAACAACATCGTTCCATAAACTTGATAGTATGCTTGCAACGGCAGGTTTACAAACCTCGCAGCCATCGCCTTTACCAAAGTGGTCAAGAACCAGATCGTAATTTTTAAGCTGATTTATTTTCACCAGGTCAAACAGTTCTGGCGCGAGTAGTCAAAATGCTCGCACAATACATTTTTTACATATTGCCCGTTAGCTTTCATAGTACCTGCTATCAGGTCCTTAACCAACGGAATGCATCCGCCACAGCCAGTTCCGGCTTTGGTACATTTTTTCATACCATCAACAGACGTGATACCCAGATCAGTAACCGATGAACAGATCATCGCTTTATCAACCGCTTCGCATGAACAGATCAGCGCGTCATCAGGCAGATTCATCACACCGGCGCCTTCGTTTTCCGCTCCGCCCCGCGAACCCAATATTAAATCCTCCGGGTTTGGCGGCAATACCAATTTATTATTAACGGTTTGCAATAACATATTGTAAGCGTCAGCATCGCCAATTAAAATGCCGCCTAACAGGTATTTACCATCGGTAGTAATATTAATGCGTTTATATATCCCCTTATGTGTATCCTCGAAAACAATAGTGCGGCAGTCGGGCTCGGTAATAAAAGCATCACCAAAGCTGGCAACGTCAACTCCTATCAGCTTAAGCTTGGTGCTCATGTCATAGCTATAAAACAGCTTATTACCGTCCATTAATTGTGATACCACGATTTCGGCCATCTCATAACCCGGTGCTACCGGGCCATATATCATACCTTCATATAAAGCGCACTCGCCTATGGCAAAAATGGCTTCATCGCTGGTCTGCATTTTATCATTAACCATTATACCGCCACGGGTACCTACCTGCAGGCCCGCCAGCTTAGCTAATTCGTCGCGCGGACGTATGCCTGCCGATATGACCAGCATATCAATAGGTAATACACTCTCATCGTTAAAATGCAAAGCATCCGCCTTAAGTGCGCCACCTATATAAGATGTACTTTTATTTAAATGAACAGTCAGGCCCAATTCTTTTAATTTAGACTGTAACATAGCGCTACCGGCCGAATCAATTTGCCTCGGCATTAAACGCGGCGCAAATTCAATTACGTGGGTATCGGTAATGCCGAGATCCATTAACGCCTTTGCTGCTTCCAAGCCAAGCAAACCACCACCCATAACCGCACCAGTTTTGGCAGTGGCTGCATAGGCTTTTATTAATTCAAGATCCTCGATTGTGCGATAAACGAATACGCCTTCTTTTTCAATACCGGGTATGTCGGGCACAAATGCCGATGAACCCGTAGCCAGCACCAGGTAATCATATTTTAAGGTGAGGCCTTTTAAAGAATGTACAGTTTTATCTGCACGGTTTATTTCCTGCACCGGGTCACCCAGATACAAGGTAATACCTTGCTCATCATACCATTCCCGGCTTGACAGGGAAAGATCATCTGCTGATTTTCCGTTAAAATATTCACTTAAATGAACGCGATCATAAGCCTGACGCGGCTCTTCGCCAAATACGATGATATTGAACCCGGATGATTTAGTTACAAGTTTTTCGCAAAACTTGTAACCAACCATACCATTGCCAATCACTATGACTGTTGATTTTATCATATCGATTTTTGTTTGTTAAAGCGTTTTACTGATAAATACAATAAAGTGCGACCTAAAATGCATTTACAATAGCAATTTTAATCAATAAAAGTCTAAAATCAAATAAATAGTATTAATTTTATCATATTAAACAGTAAATATTGTGCATAGATGACGACTTAAGTGTGATATAAAACAGATTTTGTTAAATATTTTTAATAAAACTTAATAAATCATTAAAAATTAAATTTATTTAAGGCAAAAATTGATCAATTTTTAACAAATCATTAAAAATTACAATAATTAAGTAAATATTATCAATACAATATGTTTTAAACAGAATAACGGGGCTTATTAAAGATGATAGCAATCGGGATTCTTTATCTATTAAATTATAAAACATGCTACCGTACAGGCGTCCCAGATGGCACCGTTGTCTCTGGGACATTAGAGTAAATAATATTATTATGAAAATCAGGATTAAAGGAAATTCATTACGTTACCGTTTAACTAAAACAGATGTTGAGCAATTTTCACTAAACGGCTATATAGAAGAAATTATAGATTTCGGCAGTCAAACGCTTACTTACGCATTGGAGCGAAGTGGGTTTAATAGCCTAATAGCAACTTTTGATCACAATAAAATAACGCTGTTAATGCCCGCAAAAATGGCCACCGAATGGGAAAGAACCGACAGGGTTGGTTTCGAAGGCTTTGACAATAACTTATTTCTGTTGATTGAAAAGGATTTCAAATGCCTGGATAATGTAGCTGAGGATCAGAGCGATAATTACCCTAATCCGTTGGCTAAGTCATAACTTACCGGCCCCCAAACCGGTCTTTAATTAAAAAACAACTCATCTACCCATACAGAGGCTGTTTTTGCGGCGGGAACCATGGCTGTGGTTTAACCGGCTTTACCTTGATCTGAAAATATTTGAGTGGCTGGGCAGTTGTCAGCTTAGCCTCAAACAGGCTTCTCTTATCCGGATCATCCTTTAACGGTTTTGCCGGTTTTATTCTACCAACCAAGGTCAGTTTACGTTTATCATTGCCTCCTGATATTTCTATACCTTCAGGGAAAAGTATTTGCTGCCCGTTAAGGCGCAAACATCCCATCCCAATTGTTTTCAAGCTTACGGCGTTATTAAAAGTTATATGGATCACCATTTCAAATGGTACACCAACCCATTTACCATCAAACGGTTTAAAAGAGCCCAGCTCTTTATCGATCATCATCTTGCCCCCATTATTTTTTCAATGACGGAAGTATCGGGTGTATAGGTATTCCGGTTATAATTTAAAGTAACGATATCACTGCCATACCAACCTTCTTTATAGGCGCGGGTTTTTATTGTCACATCGCTGCTGATGATCATTCCGGGCTTATAGACCGGCGATTTAATGCTATCCGGATCGCTGCCATCTGTAGTATATCGAATGATCGCGCCTTTAATCGGGTGACTGATGACTAATTCGAACGGCTTTGAAAACACCCACGTAGTGCTTTTAACTTGAGGGGCATTCAATTTTATTGGTACACCATCATCTTTAAATCCGGTAACAAAATTAACTTGTTTATAGCGCTGTTTTAATTGTTGCAGTTCCGCATCCTTTATACCGGTATTCCATATTACTAATTCGGTTAGGGTTTTTACAGATAAGATTGGTTCAAGTTCCTGAGCCTTAAGCTGGACACCCGCTAATGATAACTCCTTTAAATTTTTAAGTTTAGAAAGTTCGCCAAGATCTTTTCCCGAGATATCTGTAAAATTCAGGTTTAACCGGCGCAGGTTAGTAAATTTTGAAATAGTTTTTAGTTCCGCATCTTTTACTGGTAGCTTATTAAGACTAAGCGATACTACTTGTTTTTTTACCGGCTCAAGTTCCTCTATCGCTTTTGGCGTATAGTTACTTTTGCTATAGATGCTTACAGATAGTGCAGGCGATTCCTGCGCTATTTGCTGCACCACTCTATAATTATTATTTAACTCTTTTATTTTCTTTTCATCTGCAGCCGAAAAATCATAGTTTTCGGTAGTAGCTTCAGGTGGGCTTAATTTTGACGCAGCAAGTAATCTTAATGAATCATTAACAGGCAATGCTATAACCTTTTGTGTAAAGTTTGGCTTGCCTTTTATCCAAAGGTATAACAGGGCTATTTCGTCATCGGTTAGTTGGGGTTTGCCTGCCGGCGGCATGTGCTTATCGTCAGCTAAGGGTAAATGTAAACGCTGTAACAACAAGCTTAACTGAGGGCTACCGGCAACAAATAGCTTACCGCTTTTACCACCTTTTAAAACACCCTCCATGTCACTAAGCAACAAGCGTCCTTTTAACTTATCATCATTATGGCAACTAACGCACTTGCTTTCAAATATAGGTTGTATAACATCCCGGTAAACCAAAGCTTTATCAATAGGTACAGCCGCTTGCTGATGCATAACAGGCCCTAATACAAAATTCTCCCCGTGGGTAATATCAGCTCCGTAATGCCCTGCAAAAACAAGACAAATAAACGTAATAGTTGCGCTTGCTTTAGCTACCCAAGTTTTATACCATGAGTAATTACGGCACCAATAAATGGCAGAACTTAGCCAAACAAGGCTCACACCTGTCCATTTATGCCATTGCAAAACATTACCCGAGTATCCCGCTTCTTTGGACAAGAAAAGGCCCATTATGGCTGTAATGGCTGCCAACAAACTACCCATTAGTAATAATACAGTAGTAAAATTTTGATAAAGGGCTTCTTCTTTAAACGTTGAGCGGAAACGGAAAAACTCAAACAATACCCCCATCATCAATATAACAATAGGGAAGTGTAAAAGTAACGGATGCATACGCCCAACCGGCTGTAACCAATGCGGTACAACCAGTGATTACTGAAGATCAGTAAAAAAACCAGTAATGTATTCAGTACAAATAATAAGGTTTCAGCAAAAGTTTGGTGACTTTGTCTAATCATTTAGCAGCCCAATAAATTAAACGCGGGTGAATTTATAAGGATACACCTTGCCCGATGCCCATTGAGTCACATACAAATTATCATCCTTATCAACACAAACGTCATGCGGATGAATAAAGATCTTTTCTGCCTGGTTCATCGGTTGTAATACTCCGGCCTGGTAAACCGGCTCGGTACCGCCTATGTTAGAGACCACTTTATTATGCTTATCCAGTATGGTAGTAAACCCGCTGGCCGGATGGCTCATATCAATCGATCTTAATACTGCGGCATATAAATGTTGGTCTTTTATTACCGGCCGGCATACGCAAGCTCCGGGCAGTTTTATTATTTCCTGCAGTTTACCATCCAAACTAAACCGTTTGAAACAATTACGGGTACGGTCAGTGATTAATAGTGAAGGTTTCTTTTGACGGCGATCAATTACTATTCCATGTGCGTTATCAAAATGGTCATCACCATCGCCCCGGCCCCCAAAATAGTTTAGTAGTTTACCATCTTTGTCGTAATGGGTAATGTATTGCGCGCCATAACCATCAGCAATAAAGATATCACCGTTGGTATCGACAATAGTTTCCGTAGGGACAAACTCCTCTGCTTTTTTGTAAACCCCTGTTTCCAGCGGTGCGTTAATGGTCATTAGTATCTTACCATCCATGGTAGTTTTATATACCTGGTGCTTAACGGTATCAGTAATAAACAAAAACTCCGTTCCGTTTTCATTAACTAAAGTTAAGCCATGCCCGCCGGGAAAATCATGTCCCCAAAAATCAAGCAGCTTACCGGCTGTATCATATATAAGTATATTATTCTTAGTCTCATTAGTCAGCAGGATCAGGCGGCCTTTCGAGTCTTGCACCATTTCATGGCAATCATTCACCGGGTGGTTTTGCGGGTCGAGTTTACCCCGGTATTATCCATGCGATACTTCATGCCGTTATGACCATATATAGGGCCGTCGTTTTTTGCCATCAGATCTTTCGCAATAAAAAAGCTTGCCGTAAAAACGGTGCTTTGTTGTATAAATTTCCTTCTTTCCATTATGTGGTAATATTAGGTTATAATTCCGCGTACTACCTTACCTGCTACATCGGTAAGGCGGTATCTGCGGCCCGGCTTTTAAAAGTAAGTTTTTCGTGATCGATGCCTAACTGATTAAGCACCGTGGCATGGAAATCATTCACATGCACACCGTCTTTAACAATATTGTAACCAAAATCATCTGTTTCGCCATAAACCATACCTGATTTAATACCACCACCCGCCATCCAGATACTAAAACAGCGTGGATGATGGTCGCGGCCATAATTCTTCACATCCAGTTTACCACGGCTATAGTTGGTACGGCCAAATTCGCCGCCCCAAATTACCAGTGTTTCATCAAGCAACCCTCTTTGTTTTAAATCAGTGATTAATGCTGCTGATGCCTGATCCACATCTTTGGCCTGCATGGCCATCTGGTTAGGCAAATCACCATGCTGATCCCAACCACGGTGGTATAGCTGTACAAAACGCACACCATTCTCAGATAGTTTACGAGCTAACAAGCAATTAGCGGCATAAGTGCCCGGCACCAAACAGTCCGGCCCATACATTTTTACGGTATCATCTGATTCTTTGGACAGGTCCATAATATCAGGCACCTCAGTTTGCATCCGATAGGCCATTTCATATTGCTGCACCTTGGTATTGATCTCAGGGTCACCAAACTCTTTGTAGGACATATCATTCAGTTCCGCAAGCTTATCCAACATCTTACGCCGCTCGTCACGGCTCATTCCATCCGGATCTTTTAAGTAAAGCACCGGATCTTCGCTACTGCTAAATTGTATGCCCCTGGTGAATGGAATCCAAGAACCCATTACTCCAGAGTTTGGAATATACGCCTTGCCCGTTACCCCTGCCTTTTGACAGTAATACGGTAAATGCGGGAAGATTTTTGTTCTCGCTACCTAACCCATAGCTTACCCACGAGCCCATACTTGGCCGATTGCCTTGTTGCGCACCGGTTTGAAAAAGGTTAATGCCGGATCATGGTTGATCGCTTCAGTATGTAAGGTCTTAATGATACAGATATCATCGGCTATTTTGGCGATATGGGGAAACAAGTCGCTTATCCACGCACGCCCCTGGCCGTATTGCTTAAAATCATAAAACGAACCTACCAATGGGAACGACGCCTGTTTAGCCGTCATACCGGTCAGGATCTGGTTACCACGTACCGATGGCGGCAACTCCTGCCCCATCATTTCCCGCAATTTTGGTTTATAATCAAATGACTCTAATTGCGACGGCGCCCCGTTCTGAAAGAGATAGATTACGCGCTTAGCTTTAGGCGCAAAATTGGGCATGCCGGGGATAAAATCAGTCCCGCTATCCGTACCGCTAAATAGGTCAGGAATAAGCAATGAGCCCGGGGCAACACTACCCAACCCAAGACTTAGCCTTGATAAAAACTTTCGCCGGTTTAAATTAAGATGATGTTCTAAAATATCTTTCTCCATAGCCTTAAGTTTTTACAATGGTTTCTTCCAAATTATATAGCGCAGCCATAACCTTCATTAAGGCAGCAAGCTTAACTTTATCTATTTTATCAGGTATTGGGTATTCGCCAACATTTAATAGTTTGATGGCTGCCTTACTATCGGTTGTTTTAAGCTCGTCCTGGTAATAACCCGTTAATAAAGCCAATTCCTTATCGTTAGGCTTTCTACAAACTACCAAACGGAATGCTTTATATATTTTACTTTTCACCTGCGTATTCTCGGTTAGTAAATTAGCTGCCAATACACGGGCTGCTTCCAGCACAGTTGGATCGTTCATCATTACCAGTGCCTGGTTAGGGGTATTAGTGCGCAGGCGCCGGACTTCGCATTGGTCGCGGTTGCTGGCATCAAATATGGCCAACGACGCCGGCGGAACGGTACGTTTTATTAAGGTATACATACCACGACGATATAACCCCGCACCGTGCACCTGTTTGTAAGTGGCCAACTGCCCCCGGCCCGAACTGGCCATTTCCCATAACCCGGGTGGTTGGTAAGGGTTAACACTTGGCCCGCCAATACTTCGGGTTAATAAACCACTGCTGGCTAAAACTACATCACGCACTAATTCGGCCGGTAAACGCGAGCGTGAACTATATGATAGTAATTCATTATCCGGGTCAAGCTTTAGTTTTTCAGGACTAATAACTGCTGATTGCCGGTAAGTCGCTGACATTACAATTTGTTTAACCAGTCGTTTAACGTTCCAGCCATGCTCTTCGAAATCAACTGAAAGCCAGTCAAGCAAGGCCAAATTTTTTGGCAGGTCGCCCTGCATCCCAAAATCGCCCGAACTTTTTACAATACCGCGTCCAAAAACTCCTGCCATTGCTGGTTCACAAATGACCGCGCGGTAAGCGGGTTCTTCTTGTTGAACATCCACATAGCAAGCCCTAACCTATTTTTAGGATAATTTGCCGGGAAAGGTAATATTGCTTTTGGCGTACCGGGTTGTACCTCATCGCCGGGCGCGTCGTAATTACCACGTTTAAGTATAAAAGTTTTCCGAACGGTATCGCCCATTACAGATACGATGAGTTTATTTGTATCCTGCTTGTTTACAAAATTTAATATGCCTTTTACATCATCATTGGTGATCTGTATCATTGGCTTTTTGGCATAGGTTTCGGGGCCGCCAACTACTGATGTTATCCCTTTCTCATTAACCTGGTTAAAAAAGCAAACAGTTGGTAATATTCTTTTTGTGAAAAGGGATCGTATTTATGATCATGACAATGTGCGCACTCCATAGTAACACTTAACAGGCCTTTGCCAAAAGTATTAGTGCGATCTGTTACGTAGCTTATGCGATATTCTTCATCTATCACGCCGCCCTCTTCAGTAATTTTATGGTTACGGTTAAAACCTGTAGCTAACAATTGCTCTTTGGTTGAATTCGGCATCAGGTCGCCGGCCATTTGCCAGGTAATAAATTTATCGTAAGGCAGGTTCTCGTTAAATGCATGGATCACCCAATCGCGCCACGGCCATTGGCTGCGGTAATTATCGTCCTGGTATCCATGCGAATCGGCATAGCGGGCAACATCCAGCCAATGCAAAGCCATCTTTTCGCCGTAATTAGGGCTTTGTAGTAACCTATCAACAACCTTTTCATATGCATTCGGGCTGTTATCAGCCAAAAAACTATCCATTAGTTGCAGGCTTGGTGGTAGCCCGGTAAGATCAAGACTAACCCTTTTTAGTAAGCGCTCTTTATCCGCTTCGGGGTTAGGCGCCGGTTTTTCTTTTCCAGTTTACTTAATATAAAATAGTCAAGCTCGTTTTTTGGCCACGATTTATCTTTTACAACTGGTAATGGGGCTTTTTGGGGGCAACAAAAGCCCAATGCTTTTCATATTTAGCACCTTGTTTTATCCATTTTTTAATAAGATCTGTTTCGTGTTCCGTTAATCTTTTCAGGTTAGACGCCGGTGGTGGCATCATCATAGCTGAATCTGACGACGTAATCCTTAAATACACTTCGGATGCCGACGGATCTCCAGCTACAAAAGCATGCGCTTTAGGATTATCCTGCAAAGCTTTAAATGCTTCTTCAGGCAGATCTAATCTTAAACCGGCTTGTCGCTTGTTGGCATCAGGGCCATGGCATTTAAAACATTTGTCAGATAATATCGGGCGTATATTAAAATTATAGCTTACTGTATCCGGAATCTCGGCCTCGGCTTCCTGATTGCTTATTGGGCGGTTACAGGCTGCAACCCCGCCTAAAATAATAGCGGCACAAGTAAAGAATAAAAGATAAATACTCTTCTTCATAATTAATTCAGCAACAGGGATGCTTCGGTTTATTGGAATAGTCTAAGATAGGAGCAATTATTCAATCTTACAAGAGTTTGTACATACAAACTCTTAAAATAACCAAATTACCACGTTATACACCTTCATTAATTTTATGTTATATTCGTTTTAAATTAAAAATTGTGAGCGCTATTCATTTACTTGACGACGATCAATTGACCGGGCTGCTACGGACCGGAAATGAATTAGCCTTTACTGAAATCTATAACCGTTATTGGGATAAGCTTTACTATATCGCACATAAATTATTAAAAGACACCGATGCAGCGGAAGAGATTGTACAGGATGTCTTTTTCATTTTGTGGAAGAAAAGGGAAACTTTAACCATTAAATCATTGCCGGCATACCGGCCTCTATGGCCCGCTATTCTGTCTATCGTGCGCTGTCCAAAGAAAAAAACACAAAAAAACAAGAAGACATCATTAGCCGGTTAGGTTTGCAAACTGCCGAAATAAATATTGATGACAAATTGCTGTTGGAGATCATCACTGAGTTGTCCAATAAACTACCTGAGAAATGCCGCTTGGTGTTCCAATATAATAAATTGCAGGACCGCTCGCTGGCCGATGTAGCCGAGCAACTCAACATATCACAAAAGACGGCTGAGGGCCACCTAACTAAAGCGTTAAAAGTCATTCGCGCCAATATGGGCGATATGATGACTTTTTTCTTATAACCTCCCTTTAATTTTAAAAAATATCATTTTAGACCAAGGGTATTTTGTCCTTAGGCTACTCTATACTATAAAATAGGGTAATTAAAGTCCGAGATGAGTACAAACGAGTTAAAACGCCCGGCAGAAAAATATTTCGAAGGCACCGCATCTGAGCAAGAGAAACAACAGCTTCACCAATGGTATGATACAACCAACGATGGGTGGGTAGAAGTTGTAAATACTTCATCGCCCGAGGACGAAGAGGAGATTAAACAACGTATTTTTAAGAACCTGCAAAAAAGGATTCAACAAGAAAAAGAAATGCAACCTGTCCGTGAGGCCGATTTCTTTAAGACGGATCTTATTACCAGTTGCTTCTGTTGCGGCTATTTTACTTGCGGGCTTCTTTATCTTCCGATCGGCTGATCAACAGGCTTTACCGGTTGAGAAACATGTCGTTAAGGCTCCGTTAAATAAAGTGATCCAAATTTTACTGGCCGACGGCTCTAAAGTTTGGTTGAATGCAGGTTCGATATTTAAATATCCTAAAAACTTTAATGGAAAAGTGCGCGAGGTAGAGTTAATTGAAGGGCGCGCTTTCTTCGATATCAAACATATGACGGATCACCCTTTCCTGGTTAAGACACATAATCTGAATGTCACCGTCCCGGGGACATCTTTTGATGTACGCTCTTACCAGCGCGAGGGGAAAACCAAAGTAAGCGTGGTTACTGGCAAGGTAGGTATTACCTTACTTAATGAGCCAAAAAAACCTGCAATTATGTTGCTTGCTAAAGAAGAAATTGTACTTAATACAACCACTAAGCACATTGCTAAAGCACAAACCAAAGAAGCAATAGTTAATCTATGGTGCAAAGATGTACTGGTATTTGACCGGGAAGACCTGAGCAATGTATTTAAAGCTATAGAAAAGAAATACAATACCAAAATAACTGTAACAGATAAAGATCTGTTAAAAGAAAGGATATCCATTACCCTTGGTAACCAACGCCCGGATACCATTATGGAAATATTAAGCTTTACTAAACACTTTAACTATAAAATGGCCAATGACAGTACAGTAGTTGTTAAATAAGGCACTTTCTTTCTTAGTAGCTAAAAAGAAAAAACCGGGAACATAATGCCCCCGGAATAAGATTAGCCGGCTGTAAACATGCTTGAGACCCATAAACAGCATAGGCTCAGTTTAATATTAATATTTAAACCATTACAAATATGAAGAATTTTTACGGCAAATTATTGCCTATACTTCGAAAATGCATGCGCATTACTACAATTATCATTGGAATTCAGTTATGCTGTGCCGCGATGCTGGCCGCTAAAGGCACACGTGCCCGAAATGAACTTAAATGTTGACAATGCCAATATTAAACAAGTGTTTAAGCGCATTGAGCAGCAGGCAAATGTAACTTTTGTATATGATGCCCGTGTAATCAATAAATTACCCGGCCTTACCCTGCATATCAGCAAACAACCGCTTAGTGATGTGCTCACAGAACTACACAATCAAACCCAGTTGCAATTTAAACTGGTTGGCAATTTTATAGGGGTTGCACAAAACTTAGGTAGTATGCCTATACTGACCCCGGTTAGCGTTGATACCAAAGCAACCATAAAAATAACAGGTTTAGTAAGGGACGCCAGCGGACAGCCGCTGATAGGCGTAAGTGTTACGCGAAAAGGAACCGCGAGCGGCACTACAACAAATGTTAACGGCCAGTTTGATATTGACGCTAATATTGGTGATGTGTTG
>NZ_JABFCR010000059.1:0-22845 GCF_013087555.1 Mucilaginibacter humi | reverse complement strand
CAAAGAAAACACAACACTATAAACCGGGCAAACCGCATACTTAATTTAACACTGGAATTTAAACCGCTAATTAAACAATTAGAACTAAAATATTAAGGAGCACAAGCGTAAATATAAATATTCTAATGTTGTTTTAATTAGCCGGTACGCAGTAGTTAGGTTGTTTTTCTATAAGGCGTATAATCAACCGGCAGCAGGTTGACAGGCGAGCCTGCAAAGAAAACACAACACTATAAACCGGGCAAACCGCATACTTAATTTAACACTGGAATTTAAACCGCTAATTAAACAATTAGAACTAAAATATTAAGGAGCACAAGCGTAAATATAAATATTCTAATGTTGTTTTAATTAGCCGGTACGCAGTAGTTAGGTTGTTTTTCATAAGGCGTATAATCAACCACGGCCCTCATACAATGGGCTTGACAGGCGAGCCTTTTTATCAAAGAATATGATATGGTTATCACCAGTATAGTTAACTATAGTGCATAATTCCATGCATACAATGGGCAAGGTCGTCTCCCCATATACATTACTGGCATAAGGTAAATTTAGCTCTTTTTCACTAATCATTAATTAACTAATCTACAATCACTATTTTTACCCCGATGAAACTGATAGATCAAACATGGGAGCTGTTTAAAAAAGAAATTGTGTTGGAGTGGCGCTCCAAATACGCTTTTAATGGTGTGCTGTTATATGTGGTTTCAACCGTGTTTGTATGCTATATTTCTTTTAACCTTACCCCGGGGTTTGATAAAAGCCGGGGGTATAAAGTGGTGTGGAACGTTTTGTTCTGGATCATCATCCTGTTTGCATCTGTAAATGCCATCGCCAAAAGCTTTATGCAGGAAAGCAAGAGCAGGTTGCTTTATTATTATAGTATTGCCAGTCCGCATGCTATCATCCTGTCAAAAACCTTTTATAATATTTTGCTGATGTCATTACTTAGCATACTGGCATTACTGGTTTATCTTGTCTTTTTCACTAATACCATTGGCGACCCCTTATTTTACTTTTCAGTAGTAGTATTGGGCAGCTTTAGTTTCTCTACCGTTTTTACTATGATATCGGCCATTGCATCAAAAGCGGGTAATAACGGTACATTAATGGCGATCCTGAGCTTCCCCGTTATTATCCCCGTTATTTTAATATTGATACGTCTGAGTAAAAATGCAATGGATGGTATAGACCGCAGCGTTAGTTATGGCGATATTGGCGTGCTTTGTGCTATAAACGCTATAGTTATGGCAACAGCTTTGTTACTCTTCCCATATTTATGGCGCGATTAACAATACTAATACCCAAAATCCGTTTCTATTATCATTTTACAATACACGTATAGCTACTACATGAAATTATTAAGGATATTATTATTCATACTATTACCCGTAATTGTGCGGGCACAAAGTGTCGCCATTACGGGTAAAGTTTTTGATGCGAATACCAAAGCACCCGTCGCAGGTGCCAGCGTTTTTTTAAGCAGCTCATCCTTCGGTACTTCAACTGGTACAGATGGTACATTTGCATTAAACGGACTTAGGGCGGGTCAATATATTTTAGTAGTTACCGCGGTAGGGTATGAAAGTAATACACAAACTATACTTTTAAACACCGAACCTGTCAAGCTGGATATAGGGCTATCTGTTAAAGTTACCCAACTTAAAGAAGTTAAAATAACAAGTATATCAAAGTCTGATAAAAAAGCAGCTCTTAAACGGTTTAAAAAGGAATTTATCGGCAGCGATAAAAATGCCGACGATTGCAAAATTATTAATCCCGAAGTGTTAAACTTTGCATTTTATGAGGATAAGCGTGTTTTAGAAGCGTCAACTAATGAGTTTTTAGTAATCGAAAATAACGCGCTGGGCTATCGTATTAAATACATGCTGAAAAATTTTAAAAGCAATATAAATACGGGTGATGTTACCTATGCCGGCAGCCGGTTTTTAAAGAGATGGACGGCGGCGATTCGAAAAAGAAAAGATGGCATAAAAGGCGCGATGAGGCTTATTATGGTTCGGCGAGGCATTTTTACAGGGAATTAGGTAAAGATAGTTTGGCTGCTGCCGGTTTTAAGATCTATCGTTTAACCCGCCAGTTTAACACCAGGCGCCCGCCGGAGAATGTTATTGATGAAAATATAGAAAAATTCAGACATTCCAGCATGGATTCCACATTCTACTGGATGGGAGTTAAAAATAGCTCGCACTACACCCGGGCAAAAAATAGTTGGCAGGGGCCCCATAGCAGTAAGTAGTATAGTGCAACCAACCGATAAGCCAGGATTGATGGCCCTTGTGTTCCGGATCATTTGTATGTAGTGTATACAAAAAATGGGAGACGACCTTTTTTAGAGATGTATACCGTGTGCCGCATGATTTGAATTATGCCACCACTATAGTTAGCTATACTGGTGATAACCATATCATATTATTTGATAAAAACGGCTCCATTATAGGCGATAGCCCATTGTATGAGGGCACGTGGTCGCAGGCTCGCCTGTCAACCTTATTGCCGGTTGATTATACGCCTTATGAAAAACAACCCTAACTACTGCGTACCGGCTAATTAAAACAACATTAGAATATTTATATTTACGCTTGTGCTCCTTAATATTTTAGTTCTAATTGTTTTAATTAGCGGTTTAAAAATTCCAGTGTTAAATTAAGTATGCGGTTTGCCCGGTTTATAGTGTTGTGTTTTCTTTGTCCGGTTTTTTCCACGGCGCAAACTGTTAGCATAACCGGTAGGGTTACCTCAAAAGAAACTCATTCGCCGGTGCAGCGGGCCAGCGTTTTTTTAAGTAACTCATCATTTGGCACCAGCACGGCAAACGACGGTACCTATGGCCTGAACAGGCTTAGGCCGGGGCAATATACATTGGTTGTTACATCAGTAGGTTTTAGCGACTTTACACAAAAGGTACAGGTGGGTGATGCCCCAATTACAATAAATGTTGAGCTTGAACCAAAAGTAATTCAATTGAGAGAGGTTGTAATTTCAACAACAGCCAAAGCCGACTGGAAAAGAAACTTCGAGCAATTTAAAAGGGAATTTATTGGTACAGATGCAAATGCCAAACAATGCCAGTACTTAATCCTGATGTATTGTACTTTACCTATAGTAAAAAGAAGTTACTGTTAGGCGCCGAAAGTGATAACTTTCTGGTTATTGAAAACCGTGGATTAGGTTACCGGGTTAAATTCCTGCTTAAAGATTTTAAGAGCGATGGTATAAATAACATAGTTAGCTATGGCGGGCAACGTTTATTTGAAGAATTACCCGGATCAAAATCGCAAAAAAGAAATGGGATGAAAACAGGGACATGGCTTATTATGGTTCGCCCATGCATTTTTATCGCGCGCTTTATACCGATCAGCTAACCCGGGAAGGGTTTGAAGTGCGCCGGCTTATGCGCTATTTAAACCCCGAGCGCCCCAGCGACGAAATTATTCATCAAAGGATGACCCGGTATAAAACTTTTGCACGGCCCGATTCACTTAATCATTGGATAGATATTGCCAATCTTTCAAAATATACGCACGAAAGGATAACGACAGTGCCCCGGTATTCGGCCGAGTTATTACGAAATACACAGCAACCGGTATTTATGCTATTACATTTCCCAACTATCTATATGTGATGTATACCCGTAAACGGGACGAAAATAACTATAAAGATATTTACCGCCCGCTGGATATGCCTAATTATGAAATAAGCGTGGTTACCTTATTTAATAATCCGCCGTACGCGTTATTTGATAAGAACGGAATTGTAATTAATGGCGATCCGTTGTATGAGGGCACACTGAGCAAAGCCCGCTTATCAGAACTATTGCCTGTTGATTATGTACCCACGCAAAGTTTCGAAGCACTGCAACATAAATAATTATTACATTTGCTGTCACAATTTAAACATGAAACTTATATATCAAACCCGGTGGAAAGTGTTGGCGGTTGTCATTATACTTTACACTTTAATTGCCGGATTTTTACTTGGTGTGCCGGTAATGCCTATCCTTCATGAAACTATACGTAACACGTATTTCCACGTGCCAATGTGGATAGCCATGTTCACGGTATTTACCATATCAGTGTTTTATAGCATTAAATACCTGCAAACCGGTAAAGAAGAATATGACCTGATAGCAGTTGAAAGTACAAATACCGGTATTTTTTCTTCGTGCTTGGACTAATTACAGGCATGATGTGGGCAAAATACACACCGGGCGAATTTTGGAGCAATGACCCTAAACAAAACAGCGCCGCCATAGCTTTTTTGTTATATTGTGCTTATGCTGTTTTACGTAACTCGATAGACGAAGAACAGAAACGGGCGAAGATATCTGCCATCTATAACATTTTCTCCTTCCCGATAATGATCGTTTTAATAATGGTATTGCCACGGATGACAGACTCTTTGCATCCCGGAAACGGTGGCAACCCGGCTTTTGGCAGGTTAGATATGGACAACCGGATGAGGATAGTGCTTTACCCGGCTTTTATAGCACGGAGCTTAGTCGCTATCTGGATAGCTACATTGCGTTACCGTATCCGTTTAATTGAAAATAAAAGAAACAGCATAAACTAACATGAAAAGATCTATAGCCTTATTAATATTCCTTTTATCTTTTGTAACGGCATTTGCCCAGCAACCACAAGCTGTTGAAATGGCCGACGCGTTGCGCAGCTCGGGTAAAATATATGTGGTTATAGCCACAATTGTTATAATTTTTATTGGTTTGGCCATTTACCTGTTTACGATAGACAGGCGATTAAAAAAATCGAAAAAGAAAAGTAGCCTAAAAAATAAGCTATGGTTGTTTAAACATAGTTTTTATACTAATGTTACTATAAGTATACAGTATGGTGACATAATAAATTGCGAAATTGATAAAATTTGTATCAAATTTGCGTCCTTTATTGATAAAATCATATTATAACAACTAATTATGGCTACAAATAATTCAGCCGCTAATCAAGAGACACACTTCTTTGCCGATGTGTGCGGTAACTTTGATTACGCAGCACAATTTACCAAGCACGATGCCGGTCTGTTAGACCAAATAAAATCATGTAATAGTGTTTACCGTTTTCGTTTCCCTATCCGCCGTGGCAATGGCTTCGAGGTAATTGACGCCTGGCGTGTCGAGCATTCCCACCATCAATCGCCAACAAAAGGTGGTATCCGCTACAGCGAAATGGTTAATGAGGACGAAGTAATGGCGCTTGCTGCCTTAATGACGTATAAATGCGCTATTGTAAACGTTCCGTTTGGTGGCGCAAAAGGTGGCATCAGGATAAATCCAAAAAACTATACTGTACAAGAGTTAGAGAATATAACCCGTCGTTATACGGTAGAGTTAATCAAGAAAAACTTTATTGGCCCCAGTATTGACGTACCTGCACCAGATTATGGAAGCGGCGAACGCGAGATGAGCTGGATAGCCGACACCTATGCTACGATGAACCCGGGCCAGTTGGATGCTATGGGTGCTGTTACAGGTAAACCCATCGCCTTACATGGTATAGCAGGCCGCCGCGAAGCTACGGGCAGGGGAGTGGCCATTGCCGCCCGCGAATGTGTGAGCGTTGCCGAGGATATGCAAAAATTAGGTTTAACGCCTGGTGTAACCGGTAAAAAAGTTATTGTACAGGGCTTGGGTAACGTGGGTTATTACTCGGCTAAGTTTATGTCTGAGTTTGGCGCATTGATAGTTGGTTTATGCGAATTTGAGGGCGCTATCTATAACGAAGATGGATTAGATGTTGAAGCGGTGTTTCAGCACCGTAAAGCCACCGGATCCATCCTTGGCTACGCTGGTGCCAAAAAAGAATTTAAGAACACCATGGAGGGCCCGGAGCAGCCGTGCGATATTTTGATCCCTGCTGCATTAGAGAACCAGTTAACCATTAATAACATCCGCAATATTAAAGCAAAAATTATAGTTGAAGGCGCTAATGGCCCTACCAGCCCGGAAGCCGAAACCATATTTTACCAGATGGGCGGTATTGTGGTGCCTGATATGTATGCCAACGCCGGCGGTGTAACCGTATCTTATTTCGAGTGGTTAAAAACCTGTCGCACGTAGCCTTTGGCCGTATCAACCGCAGGTTTGAAGAAACTACCAACCTTAACCTGGTAAACATGGTCGAGGGTATAACCGGTACTTCTTTAACCCCTATACAAAGGGCAACCATTGTTAAAGGCGCGTCTGAGCTGGAATTGGTAAACTCCGGCTTAGAGGATACCATGATCCGTTCGTACCACGAAATTAGAGAGATCTATAAAAACAACGAAAAAATTGACGGTATGCGTACCGCCGCTTTGGTAGGTGTTATTAATAAAATAGCGGTGTCTTACCAAAATTTGGGTATCTGGCCGTAATGATTTTTTTAATTAATAGAAGGGGTGGGCTATAAGCCTGCCCTTTTTAGTTTAAAACAACGGTTACAATATCCTAATATAATAATTGAACAATAGTTTACCTATAAGTAAACAATGTTTCTTAAATTCACTTTTTTAGGTAACCCCTGTGTTTAAAAGGATATTTATATTATTTCTGTTTATCAGCGTTAATTCATTCGCGCAAAACGCTACCCCAAATATTGGTTTTGACGACGGTACGTTCGGTCATTGGGTGCTTTATGCGGGGCGTGTTGATAATCTCGGTAACGCTATACCTTCAGAAACTTATCCTATCCCCGAAAGGTTTGTGATTTTTGATAAGGTAGCAGACGCCAACAAAGTTGATCCCTATGGAAACTTCCCGGTTGTATGTCCAAATGGTAGTAATCATTCCATTCGTTTAGGCGACCGGTAAAAACTAATGGCGCAAACGGAAACTATGAACGGGTTGCTTATACATTTACCGTGCCGTCAGATAAAGATGTGTTTAGCTTATTGTTTAACTATGCTGTTGTACTACAAAATCCTAAACCTCGACACGACAAAATGAAGCAGCCTAAATTTACGGTTAATGTATATAATGTCACCGACGATAAATATATAGAATGCCCCGCATTTGTCTTTGATGCACCGGGCGCTGAATTACCCGGGTTTGTTCAATCAGAAAATACTGCTGCAAATATTGAGGTGTGGTATAAAGATTGGTCTACCTGTGCTTTAAACTTAACAGGATATGGAGGAAAAGTAATACGGCTTGAATTTACAACTAATGATTGTGTGCCTAGCGCTCATTTCTGTTATGCTTATTTGGATATTAATGATACGGAGTCTTATAAACCAATCGGCGGTAATTCATACTGTAATAACCAACCTAATATTACTTTGAGTGGGCCGGTGGGATATAAAGAATATCACTGGTTTAAAACTGCCGACATGAGCACAGAACTTGGACAGGAGCGAAACTTAACTGTACCATCGCCGCCAGATGGTACCGGTTACACGCTTAAAGTTATAGCTTATCCTGATGTAGGCTGTAATGATGTGTTGTATACGGTAGTAAATAAAATTTATTCAGACTTTGTCTTTAAAATTCCCGATACAGTAAGGATATGTCCCGGGACAAATGCTGATCTTACGGCCTCATCTGTCACTATGGGTAGCAGTTCTAGCCTGAAATTCGGCTATTTTATCAATTCTTCCGGAGCTGATAATGAATATTTGCGGGACCCGAAAAAGTAGGCCCCGGGTACATATTACATCCGCGCAACAAGCGCTGAAGGTTGTACAGATATATTACCCGTACACGTTAGTATGTATAGCCCTCAACTAACTTCTGCCGAACCCGCTACCGTAACGTATCCTGCTACAGTTAATCTGGAAGAAACCTACGTAAAACAAATCGGTTTTAGCTACAGCTATTTTAATGATGCCGTCGGAAGTAAGGCATTAGCTAATTATAAAGCAATTGATCATAGTGGAACTTATTACATTAAGGTGACTACTAACTATGGCTGCGAGAATTTCATAGCCGTGAAAGTAACTGTTTTACCGCCACCTCCTTATATTGTATCAGCAGTAAATACTTTTACACCAAATAACGATGGAGTGAATGATTATTTTAATTTACATATTGAAGGATATGTAAAGTTTAATAAGCTAGATGTTTTCAATCGTTACGGCAAGTTGGTATATACAACAAACACTGCGGATGCTTTGTGGAATGGTAACTTTAATGGCCAAAATTTACCAGCCGGTACCTATTACTGGCTGTTTGATGGTACAGATACCTATTACAATACTAAAATCACCAAAAGTGGTTCGGTGGCTATTATCCGATAGTTATAATCAATCTAAATCCTCAAGCAACGCTTAGCTAAAAGCTAACGTAATAGCTATGTCATTAGCTATAATACCCAATGTTTCTTAAATTCACTTTTTAAGACAAATGCCCCGTGTTTAAAAACCTGGTTATCATATTTTTATTGTTAAGCGCCACATCCTTTGCTCAAACTCTGCCGCCCAATATAGGTTTTGAGGATGGCTCGCTTAATGGCTGGAATTGCAAGGCGGGCACAATAACCGGGCAAGGGTTTAATGTAGCCACAGGTACCTATACATCATCGGTTTTAACAATCGGCACCAGCCCGCCAATAGAAGGCCGGCATACGCTTCTTAGCCGGGTGGCCGATGGTGCCAAAGTTGACCCTTATGGTAAGTTTCCCGTTGTTTGCCCCAATGGCAGCAATTACTCGGTAAGGTTAGGAAATGATAATGTAAACCACGAAGCCGAAAGTATTACCTACAGCTTTTTTGTTCCAACCGAATCAAGCCTTGCTTATGCCATAACCTTTAATTATGCGGTTGTGCTGCAAAACCCTAAACACGAAGAGTATGAGCAACCCCGCTTTACAGCGCGTATTTATGATGTAAGTGCCGATAAATACGTTAGCTGTCCATCCTTTGATTTTATAGCCAGCCCTAACTTGCCGGGGTTTAAAAAGGCGGCAGGATCATTTAAAGACAGCGATAATGTAGAATCGCCGGTTTATTATAAAGATTGGTCGACGGCTACGCTGGACCTGCATCAATACCGGGTAAACTAATGAGGATTGAGTTTACCACCAATGATTGCGTCTACTCCGTGCATTTTGGTTACGCTTATATTGATATAGATGAAGGTAAAACGGCGGCGCCAATTCAAGGCGCTACTTATTGCCCGGGCCAGAAATCAATTATGTTAAAGGGGCCTGAAGGATTTGCCGGGTATGAATGGTATAATGAAGATATGTCGCAGAAATTGGGCACCGGTCAAAACATGGAATTATACCCCCGCCGCCAAACTTAACCCGGTACGCGTTAAAAGTGACGCCTTACCCCGGTTTAGGGTGTGAAGATGTTTTTATACCATGGTAACCAAAGTCGAAACTGATTTTAAACTCAAGTTAGTTGATACCGTATATGGTTGCCCCGAAACTGGGGTTGACTTGACTGCTAAATTTGTAACAGAGGGCAGCAGTGAAAAATTAACTTATAACTATTTTGAAGATGCTTCGCTCTCGTCCCATTTACGCGACTCAACGCATGTGGTGTTAGCCGGGACTTATTATATACAAGCGAAAGGTGAAAATGGGTGTTCGGATACAAAACCTATTCATGTAAAACTTACCGCACCCGTGATACAGGTTACTTACCCCGAACCCGTGCGGTATCCTGCTACAGTTGATATTACTAAAACATTTATAAAGCTGCCCGATAACACATATGGTTATTATGCCGATATACACGCCACCATACCATTAATAAATTATACAGCGATAGATAAGAGTGGAATGTATTTTATAAAAGTGCAAAGCGCTTTCGGCTGCGAACAGATAAATCCGGTGCGTGTAACCGTATTACCGCCGTTTCCTTTTGTTGTAACAGCGCCTAATGTTTTTACCCCTAATAACGATGGAGTGAATGATTCTTTTGCCCTGCATATAGAAGGTTATGTGCAATTTGGTAACCTGGATATTTTTAACCGTAACGGACAATTGATATATTCCACCAAATCACCAACTGCCTTTTGGGACGGTAATTTTAAAGGGAAGGACCTGCCTGCCGGTACCTATTACTGGATCTTTAACGGGTTAGATACTTATTACAACATCAGGATAAAAGAAAGCGGATCTATCTCTATCATTCGATAAGTTTATTTAGATGAATTCTAAATAATATATATCCTTAGTAATAAACATTATTACCTGTACGTTTTGTATTTTTGCACTTGAATTACAGGAAATAAACCGTCAATGAAAAAATCTTCCATATTTGGCCTGGTAGTTATCGCGATAGCAATAGCTATTATAATAAGTGTTTACTCAAACTCAAGCACTTATGGTTCGTTTAAAGACGCGCAAAATACAACAAGCGAATTGCATGTAGTTGGCCATTTGAATAAAGAAAAGCAATTGTTTTACGATGCTACCAAGGATGCCAATTACTTCTCTTTTTACATGAAGGATAATAAAGGCGAAGAATGCAAAGTAGTATTTACCGGCTCTAAGCCACAGGATTTTGAGCGTTCTGAGCAAATAGTGTTAACCGGACAAATGCGTGGTAAAGAGTTTCATGCATCAAAAATATTAATGAAATGTCCGTCTAAATATACCCAGGACAAAGTAGAGATGACAGAGTTCAAGGCTAAACAAGCCAACATATAACACCTTATTTAATGGATACAGCTTTTAAAGGCGAACACCTTTTACCGGGCCACCCGGGCCAGTTCTTTACAATTTTGGCATTTGGCTCGGCCCTGTTTGCGGCAATAAGCTATTATTTTGCAACTACCAACCCTGTTGATGCTTCATGGAAACGCCCGGGCCGCCCGGGAGCTTATATCAATACCATAGCTGTTATAGGCATAGGCGTATGTTTATATTACATTATCTTAAATCACCTTTTTGAGTATTATTATGCCCGGGAACACTCATCAAGAGCGTTGCCTACCCATTATATCATTTCAAGTTTTTGGGATGGGCAGGAGGGCAGCTTCTGGTTATGGACCTTCTGGCAGGCTGTATTGGGTAATATCCTGATCTGGAAAGCTAAATCATGGGAAACCCCGGTGATGGCCGTAGTCTCTTTATCGCAGGCTATACTGGCAACCATGTTGATCGGCGTTGATATATTTGGCAGCCGTGTAGGTACCTCTCCGTTTATTTTGCTTCGCGAAGCTATTAATCTTAAAGAGCAGGTACCAATATATGCAACCAATCCTGAGTATTACCACAATTATTTAACCTACATAAAGGATGGTAACGGCATGAACCCGCTACTGCAAAACTACTGGATGGTTATACACCCACCGACGCTGTTCTTAGGGTTCGCGTCAATGGTGGTGCCGTTTGCTTATGCGATAGCCGGCCTTTGGCAAAAACGTTATAAAGACTGGGTACACGCAGCTATCCCGTACGCATTATTCGCGATGATGATATTGGGTACCGGTATTATTATGGGTGCGTTTTGGGCTTATGAATCATTATCGTTCGGTGGCTTTTGGGCGTGGGACCCGGTGGAAAATGCTTCCATCATCCCATGGTTAATATTAGTTGGCGCGGTCCATGTAATGATCGTTTACAAAAACACCGGGCATTCCTATATCACAGCCGCTATTTTGGTGCTGATGAGCTTTGTGCTGGTATTGTATGCTTCATTCTTAACCCGTAGCGGTGTATTGGGCGAAACCTCTGTACACTCGTTTACCGATGCTGGTATGTTCTGGCATTTAGTGGCTGATGTTGTTATTTTCCGGTGATCGCAATAACATTACTGGCTATCCGCTGGAAAGAATTACCGCGCACCAGCAAGGACGAAGAAACCTACTCGCGCGAATTCTGGATGTTTGTTGGGGCGGTATTTTTATGCCTGTCATGCTTCCACCGGTGGTGGTATCATCTATCCCGGTATGGAACGCTATTTTTGGCACCAAGCTGGCCCCGCCGTCCGATCCGGTAAAACATTACAACATTGTACAGGCGTCATTTGCCGTAGTGGTAACTTTCCTGACCGGTTTTACCCAATTTTTAAAATATAAAAAAACCGATACCACCAAGTTTATTATCACCACCGCAGTTTATTTGGTGATAGCAGGTTTACTTACCCTGCCAATTGTTTATTTCACCGGCGCTAACAAGCTAAACTTTGTATTTATACTGATAATGGTAGGTGCCCTTTACTCGGTATTAGCTAATGGCAAGGTATTGGCAGATGCCTTAAAAGGTAAATTTAAGCTGGCCGGGTCGGCAGTGGCGCATATAGGTTTTGGGCTGATCATGATAGGCGCTTTAATATCCGCAGGCACCAGCAAGGTGATATCAGAAAACACAACCGGCGGCGGGCAGATCACCGAAGAGTTTGTTAAAGCAAAGAATAATCCGCGCGAAAACATCACCCTGTATAAAAATCAGCCTGTAGTGATGGGTAAGTATACCGTTACCTATTTTGGCGATTCTATAGCCCCGCCTAATCACTATTTTAAAATGAGCTATAAGGTGATTGACGCTAACGGTAAGGTCACCGAAGAGTTTATTTTAAAACCCAACGCACAGGCCAACGCCAAGATGGGTTTGATCGCATCGCCGGATACCGTGCACTATTTATTTAGCGACCTTTATACACACGTTACTTATACTAACGCCATGGAAATAGGCGAGGGTACAGAAGCGGCGGGCCATGATGAAGCTAACGACGATAAAAAATACGAAGCACCATTCACCCGCGAAGTTGCACCCGGCGATACTATCCGTTTTAGAGATGGCTATGCTATATTAAGCAGTATTGGCCGGATTGATAAAGTGCAGGATATTACGCTGACTGACAAAGACGTTGCTATAGGCGCCAAGCTACAGGTTTTTGCCAACGGCAAAACTTATGCGGCCGAGCCGGTATACATGATCCGTAACAACAACGCGTTTGATTTTGCCCGCAAGGTTGAAGAGGCTGGTGTAAAATTGCGTTTCACCAAAGTGCTGCCGCAAAAAGGTAAGGTAGAGATAACCCTTTACCAGCAACCGGAAAGCGCTAAGAAATGGATAGTAATGCGTGCCATAGAATTTCCATATATCAACTTTTTATGGTCGGGTACTATAATTATGGTTATTGGTATTTTGATCTCAATTTTCAGAAGAAATAAGGAGTTGAAGACGGTTTAGCATATCTTCGCCTATGCGTATCACCATCATCGGTTCGGGCAATGTAGCCACACATTTGGCAGCCGCGTTTAAAAACGCCGGGCACCGCATTGTGCAGGTTTACAGTCGCGATATGCAAAACGCCGCCCTGCTGGCTTATCATGTTAAAGCAGAGCCAATCGACAATCTTTCGCAAATAGATCCCGAGACAGATATTTTTATCATCGCCGTTAAAGATGATGTTATTGGTTTAATAGCCGAACAACTTGCGCCTTACCAAAAACTAATGGTGCATACCTCTGGCGCTACAGACCTTTACGCCTTGCTTGCATTTAGTGATAATGTGGGCGTTTTTTATCCCCTGCAAACTTTTAGTAAAGCCAAAGAAGTTAATTTTCGTACAGTGCCGCTTTGTATTGAAGCCGCGGATCAGGAGGTAGCTAAACGGCTAAAAGAGCTTGCTTACGGCATTAGTAACAGCGTTTACGATATTGATAGCCAACACCGTAAAACGTTGCACCCGGCGGCTGTATTTGCCTGTAATTTCCCCAACTATCTATATAATGTCGCGCAGCAAATTTTGGCGGAGCACCAATTAAATTTCGATCTGCTTCGCCCGCTGGTATTGGAAACTGCCGAGAAAGTGCAGAACAGTTTACCCGCTAACGTGCAAACAGGACCGGCTGTACGTAACGACGAAATTACTATGAACAACCACCTGCGGCTACTGCAAGGCTATCCTGATTTACAGCAATTATATACTTTGTTAAGTCAGGGTATTATCAAAATGGATATTGACCGGCACGGGGATAAGTAATTTTGTTACTTTTGCCAAAATGAATATTTTTAAAGTAAAGATAAACTTTGAGGAGGCGGGCCATGAAACAATTGAACTGCCTATTGCCGAGGGAGAATCTGTATTAGATGTTTGCCTGGAAAACGGCATTGAATTGCAGCATAATTGCGGGGGTATGCGGTTGCAGCACCTGCCATATATACGTTAACAAAGGTGCGGATAACGTTCAGGAAATTTCTGATAAGGAAGAGGATTTTATTGACCGTGCCGTTAACCCGCGTATTACTTCAAGATTAGGCTGCCAATGCGTAATGATAGACGGAGACATAGAAGTAACGCTGCCTGATCAATCGCAGTTTTTAGGACACTAAGAAGATTGTACATATTACGTTTTTTTATAGCTAATAATCTTAACGTATAACGTACCACGTATAACATAACAAACATGACAGACGATAAATTTGCCCTGCCAATACACTGGAACGATCATGAAGACATCGCTATGTCGCTTTATGAAAAGTTTGGCGATGATTTTAACGAATCAAAAATATACCGCATCCGTTTTACCGACCTGCTGGAATGGGTGCTTTCACTGCCTAACTTTGAGGGTACCCGCGAGGAAGCATCCGAAGGCCACCGAGCAGATCCAATCTGCCTGGGTTTATGAATGGCGCGATAATCAATAGTCCAACCAGATAATATAACCAGTTTATCCCCAAAATGGAATCATTCTTACATAAGCTAAAAGACATTACCACCTTTATTTTTGACGTGGATGGCGTATTAACCGATGGTTCTGTATTTGTTACTGAAACCGGCGAGCAAAGCCGTGCCTTTAACATTAAGGATGGTTATGCTTTGCAGTTAGCGGTTAAGTGTGGTTATAATGTTTGTGCTATATCGGGTAGCCGATCAAAAACTGCTATTTATCGTTTAAACAGTTTGGGTATTAAAGATGTATTTATAGGCGCCCACGTAAAAACTGATAAGTTTAAAAACTACCTCGAATCAAAGCATATCCTGCCAACCAATGTGTTGTACATGGGCGATGATATCCCTGACCCGGGTGTGATGAAGTTAGCCGGCCTGCCGGTTTGCCCTGCAGATGCCTGCGAAGAAGTAAAAGCTTTAAGTCAATATATATCGCCCCTTGGCGGCGGTAAAGGCTGTGCCCGCGATGTGATTGAAAAGGTACTCAAGATTCAGGATAAATGGATGAGCGAGGAAGCGTATAGCTGGTAAGCTTAATATTCTACCACTGCCTTTATTGCCGTGTCTGTCCCAAATGGCATAAAATAAGTATAAGGTTTCCACTCTCCCTTAAAATTCATAGCCCAGATATTTAACTCTTTACCTTGTATCGGCGATAAGCCTATAGTAGGTTTATAGCTTTCTATTTTTACAGACTTATATTGTTTAGGTTCATAGATCTCTGTAAACGAAGCGTTATGATAATCGCGCATCCATTCAATAGCTATAAAGAAAGTTTTATTAGGTATGATGATGTTATACTTCTTGAGGTTGGCGTTATTCTGCTGCCCATCACTGCTTGATATTTCAATTACCTCGCTTGCCAGATCTTTGCCTGGGCCGCCGGTTCTGTTATCAACATCATAGATCCGTAAGCGATATTTTGTGTGTTGCTCTTCGTAATAGGCGTTAAACACCAGTCGGATAATTTTTGCGCCGGTTAACTTTACACCTGAATTTTTAAGAGTGAATTTTTGAGCCAACTGCCTGTAATTAAAGACCTCCGTTCCAGTGCTTATACCAGCGTAATATTCTACTTTATCCCTGTCAAAATCATTTAGTAAGGTATCATTCTTAAAGTTAAGTCCCGGTGGTGCCTGCGCTATTTCATACTTCTTCAATTTGATAATATCCCTTCCATCCAAATCATGCAAAGTCATTTTTAATGGTTCATAACTTTGGGCATTAAAAATTATCGTATCGCGCATTGCACTCAAGTCGCCGGGTATCACAAATATACCGTCGTTTTCTGTAGTAATAAACAGTTTCGCGCGAACTATAGTTACCGAAGTAGTTACAGGCTTGTTACTAAGGCTATCTATAATATGGAAGGTGTTTTTTTTACGTTGTGCCCGGGTTTTACCCGGCATTCACCGTTAAACAAGATGTAAGGCATACAAAAATTAAAAGTATTCTCATATCCCCATTAATAATTAAGTGTGATAGATAAGGCCACCTCATGGCTGCTAAGTGTTTCGTGCCAGCCATCATCTTTTTTAACCATATTCGGCTTGGTGGTTCCATTTCCGAAAACTCGGGTAAACGTATTAGCGGTGGCCCCCACATCATATTACCAAGTCGATGCCATTGTAAATCACTTCTGTAGCGGGTATAACCTACCAGCGCAGGTTGATAGTAAGCTTTGTAGGAGGGCGCTATTATTTCAGTTATCTTACCGGTCTTATCTAATTTTTTGAACCGGAAAATGATATCACTTCGTTAAAAGGTATGAATAACCATTCTATAGCAACAAAATACACACCCGTCTCAAGATTTATTTTATCCTTACCCGTGTCTATGGTAATAAAAGACGCGTTATCTGTTAAAATAACTTCTTTAGTTAATAAAGTTTTCCCGGGCTGTCCGCTATCAGTATCGGCCGCTAAAACGTGCACTAAAAACGGGTATTCTTATTAGTAGTAGTAAACTTCTCTGTAAAATCGCGCCTGCCTAATTGAATGCTAACCAACTGCATATTATCCTGCGGAATTATAAATTGCTTTGCACAGCCCGGAAACCAGGTAAACGGAATGGTAAAATAAGGGTCTATCGTAGGGCGCTCATGCAGGTCGCGCCAGAAAACTTACTTAGGGTGAGCGTTTTTAATTTACCGGAGGTAATACGCACCTCCTCAAGTTGGGTATTGGTAGCTTCCAGCGTAACAAACATCTGGGGTTGATAAGCCGATATAGGTAGTTTAAGCGTTTTATAGCTCAGAGCTAAATTGCAGTGCGTCACCATCAACAGGGTTATCGGCCGATAGCTTAAAGTATCCGCGCTCATTTGTTTTTGTGACAAATTTGGCTTTTACCAGGGTTACCGTTACGCTTGGTATTGCACGTTCTGTTTCTTTATCAATAACCTGCCCCTCATAAACTGCTTGTCCAAAGCACAATGTTGGCAATAGGAATAATATGAAAAGTATAAAATAGTGATAGGTTATGCGTAGCATAGCACTAAGCTATTGGTAATTTGGATAATATATGCGTACTTATAAGTCAGGATTTGTATTTTATTGATATTTTTAATTGTCTTATTATCAATGTATTATCTCGAAATTTTGTTTCATTTTGTTTCATTCATTTTTCGCAAGTAGTTAATTTACAATAAATTATCTCGAAATCTTGTTTCATCTGTTTCATTTGTTTCATCTCATCGTGAAACAAGCTACCTTTATAGGCGAAGCAAATCATACTTAAATGAATAATTTTCCGCCTATTATATTAGCCTCTAAATCGCCGCGCAGACAGGAACTGTTAAAATTAATGGACCTTGATTTCCGGATCGTGCTAAAAGAGGTTGATGAATCATACCCTGATAATCTAACACCCGAAGAAATTGCCGTTTACATCGCCCAAAAAAAAGCAACCGCATTTGACGAAACCATTGGCGAGGAACTGGTGCTTACTGCCGACACCATAGTAAGCATAGACGGCCATATATTAGGCAAACCCGAAACAGAACAGCATGCCATTGAAATGCTGCAAATGTTATCAGGCAAGGTGCACCAGGTTATAACTGGTGTTTGCCTGTTTTATAAGCAGCAATATCATAGTTTTTATGATGTTTCTGATGTTACTTTTAGGATGTTAACCGATGAAGAGATCACCAACTACGTAACCAAATACAAACCGATGGATAAAGCCGGGTCATACGGTATACAGGAGTGGGTAGGGGTTACGGCTATTGTAAAGATCGACGGATCGTATACCAATGTGGTTGGTTTGCCAACTGAGAAGGTGTATCAGGCATTGTTGAGGTTGTAAGTTTGTCATTCTGAGCGATAGCGAAGAATCTGCCGGGCGGCGATTGCAAAGTTTACAGATTCTTCGCTTCGCTCAAAATGACAAGAAGTGTTTTTACTTCACCACCATCACATTATTCTTCCTGTTCACATCAGGTAAAGCGTTATCCGGATCAATAGTTACTGATTCGGCTTCTGTTGTAGTTGGTATGGTAAATGTTGTCGCCTTATTTTGCAGCCAGGTTTCAACCGGTAAGTAAATGCGCTCTTTACCGCCGTTCTTCAATTTAACTTCCACAGTAAACGGCATTGCCATGGGTTGCTTGTTGGCTACCACTACCTGTATGCCGTTTTGTGCTTTATCATCCACATATTTAGCGCTGATTAAAGCCAGATCAAGGCTATAGTTATTGTAGAACCAGCCGCGCCAAAACCAAGCAAGGTCCTCGCCGGCACTATTCTCCATTGATCGGAAGAAGTCGTTTGGCTGCGGGTGTTTAAAGGCCCATTTTTGGATATAGTTTTTAAAAGCATAATCAAACCTGTCCTTGCCTAAAATTTGCTCACGCAGCAATATCAGCCCAAATGCGGGTTTAAAATAAGTTAGGGGATGACGATATTTCTCGGGTATCGCATCTGGGTTGGTCATAATGGTTGGTGATTCGGGATCGGTTATCGCCGGGATGATCTCATCGGCAGGGTTACCGCCGCCCGGTGCGTATTCGCCATCACGTTTAGGAGCATATTCGCCTTTGTTAAACACGTCGGACGCGTACACATCAATAAAAGTATTAAAACCTTCGTCCATCCATGCATGACGGCGCTCGTTAGATCCCACGATCATCGGGAACCAGTTATGGCCAATTTCATGCGCTGTTACCCAAAACAGCTCTTTCCCCTTATCAGTAATTCCATCAAACAAAATACCGGGGTACTCCATGCCGCCGGCGATACCGGCCTCATTAACTGCGCACGGATAAGGATAAATAAACCATTTAGCCGAGAAGTATTCTATAGCACCTTTCAGGTACTCGGTCGATCTTCCCCGGGCATCATTGCCTGCACTCTCTACAGGGTAAACAGACATTGACAGCGATTTTTTACCACCGGGAAGGTTTATTCTTGCCGCATCCCACATAAAGGCTTTAGAGGCGCCAAATGCAACATCGCGGGTATTCATCATTTTAAAGTGCCGGTAAGGGTGCCCTTGTTAACAGGGCGCGATGAAGCCTGCGTAACCTCTTCTGCACTGCGGATCATAATTGTTTTATCGCTGTTATGGGCCAGGTTGTAACGGGTAAGCTGTGTAACTGTTAATACTTCTGCAGGGTTAACCAGTTCGCCAGATCCCGCTACGATCATATCCCACGGAACGGTCACACTGTAATCAATATCTCCATATTCGCAATAAAACTCGCCGCTGCCTAAAAAAGGCAGGGTATCCCAACCCCGGGTATCATCATACACACACATCCGCGGGAACCATTGAGCAATTTCATAGATCTTGCCGTTTTTGGTATCGCAGTAATCGGTACGGCCGCCAAAAGCGCCGGGTATGGTATAGTGATATTTTATGGACAGGGTGATCTTACCGCCTTTAGCAGCCAGTGCACCCGGCAGACGTATTTGCATGCGGCTATCTGTAATTACATAATAGGCTTTTTCTGTCTTGCCGTTTAGCGTAATCAATACCGATTCAACCTGGTAGCCGCTGGTATGTGCCGCCGCCGCCGGCTGATTACCCGTTACAAAGTTTGATCGTGCATTCTTTTTATAGGTATTCTGATCCAGCTGCAGCCATAAAAATTGCAGCGCATCAGGGCTATTGTTGGTGTATGTGATGGTGGCATCGCCGGTTAACGTTTTGCTAACCGTATCAATGTTAGCTTTTAATTTATAGTCGGCGCGGTTTTGCCAATATTTTGGCCCGGGGTCGCCGGTTGGCGAATGAACTTCGTTTCCCTTCTCGGTATAAAAACCTGGCGCAAATAAGCTGGAAGGATAGTAGTTTGAAGCGATGGTATCGTTACTGGTGTTACGGGGCTTTCTTTGAGCCTGTGTGGCAATAGTGGAGAAAAGGGCGACGCCCAGTAGCGTAAATTTTAATTTCATTGTGTATCAGTTAAAGACAGCAAGATACACATGATAGGGGATAATTTAAAACCAAAACGGAGACGCAAAATATTGCGTCTCTACGTTGTCATCATCTCGGCTAATACACCTTCTTTTAAAGAGTATGTTGACATGCAGACTTTAGTGATGCCCAATTTTTCGATAATAAAACGGGTAATTAAGGAAGCTACAACTATCATATCTACCCGGATAGGGATAATGCCTTTCATGCTTTTGCGCTCATCATGGGATGAGGTTATTAACTTATTGGTAGTGTTGATGAGATCTGAAAACTCAAAGTCGTAGTTTTTGATAGCGAGGTCGAAAGAGTTCCCTTTTTCTAATTCGATCAACTCAACAAAAGTTTCGAATGCCCCCGATGAGCCGATGAGTGCTTCTACTGGGTATTTTGATGCTACCGCGATAAGGGTGGTTAACTGTTCCTCAAGATAAAGCTGAAGGGAATTGATTGCCTCAGCAGTAATGGGGTCGTTACGATGGAATTTATCCATCAGCCTTGCCGCGCCTATTTCAAAGCTTTGTTTCCAAAGGATGGTATTAGCATTACACAAAATAAACTCGACACTGCCGCCGCCAATATCCATTATTAGCGAGGTTTTATCTGTTAACCCGCCCGCCAGCTTTACACCTTTGTAAATATATTCGGCTTCTTGTTCGCCATTTATCAGTTCTATCTGGATGCCGGTTTTGTCAGCTACATCTTCTATAAATTGCCGCCCGTTTGACGCGTTGCGCAAAGCGGAGGTGGCTATTGCTCTAACATGTTTTATGCCATGCCCGTTAATACCATCTCTGAATTTTTGCATGGCCGTAATACCACGCTCATAAGCCGCCGGTTGGATAATACCTTTGTTTATACCGCCTTCGCCCAGTTTAACCGAATCGTGTTCATGAACCACCTCTTTATAATCAACAGCGCTGCCCTCGGCAATTAATAAGTGGAAAGTATTGGTGCCGAGATCCATCACGGCGACACGTTGTTGTGTAGCAAATACAGTGGCAGGCTTTTTATCGTCCATATGGTTAAATAGGCTTAGATATAAAGTTAAAAATAGGATTAAAGTTTTACCTGCTTCAATAAAAAACTTCAAAACGCAAAAAAGCTCAAAGCCATATGGCCCTGAGCTTTTTATTTGTTCTTTCGGACTTGCTTATTCAAAATATTCCTTCATCCGTTCAAAGAAACTTTTCTCGTTCTTGCCAGGATTTGGTTTGAAGTTAGGTGAGTTTTGCAGTTTCTCTAACAGCGCGCGCTCTTCGTTGCTTAACGCTTTTGGTGTCCAGATATTGATGTGGATCAGTTGGTCGCCGCGATGGTAGGAGTTAACCTCTGGCACGCCTTTACCCTTTAGGCGCAATATTTTGCCGCCACGGGTTCCCGGATCAATTTTGATCTTGGCTTTACCGTCAATGGTTGGCACTTCAATGCTGGTACCTAAGGCTGCATCAATAAAGGTGATGTGCAGGTCGTAAATAACATTGTTGCCATCGCGTTTTAAAGTTTCGTGCGGGATCTCTTCTATCAATATGATCAGGTCGCCCGGTACACCGCCACGTGGGGCTGCGTTGCCTTTACCGCTCATACTTAGTTGCATACCTTCGCTAACGCCGGCAGGCACATTTAAGCTGATGGTCTCTTCGCCGCGTACAACACCGTCGCCATGGCAAACATTACATTTTGAAGTTATTACAGAACCTTCGCCGTTACAGGTAGGGCAGGTGCTGGTAGTTTGCATCTGACCCAGTATGGTATTAGTTACGCGCCTTACCGCGCCCTGGCCACCACAGGTTTTACAGGTTTGGAAAGACGATTTGTCTTTAGCGCCTGTACCCTCACAGGTTTTACAGATGATTTGTTTATTTACTTTTATCTTCTTCTCTGTACCGTTGGCAATTTCTTCTAACGTCAGCCTTACTTTAATGCGCAGGTTGCTGCCACGGGCCACGCGCCTGCCGCCTTGCTGCCTGCCACCACCGCCGCCAAAGAAACCTTCGAAAGGGCTGCCGCCGCCAAAAATATCGCCAAACTGGCTAAATATGTCTTCCATATTCATACCGCCGCCGCCGCCGTAGCCGCCGCCATTTGCCGATTGCGCATTGGCTGCATGGCCAAACTGGTTATAACGCTGGCGCTTTTCGGGGTTGCTTAAAACTTCGTAAGCTTCGGCTGCTTCCTTAAATTTTTCTTCGGCTGCTTTATCACCTTCGTTTTTATCAGGGTGATATTTAATAGCCATCTTACGATAAGCTTTCTTTATCTCATCGGCATCCGCACCTTTGGATACGCCCAGTACATCGTAATAATCTCTTTTTGACATCTTTAATTATTGAGTGAATTAGTGAGTGAGTGAATGAGTGAATGGTTTCACTTCTCCCTCGCCCAATAGCATTATATTATATATCAAATGAGCGACTGGTAAATGTGCAAATCACACTCACTCAATCACTCATTCTTTCTTTCATTATACCTTACGCTCCAACTATAACTTTAGCAAAGCGGATAACTTTATCGTTAAGATAATAACCTTTTTCCATCTCGTCAATAACCTTTCCCTTCAGGTCATCTGTAGGTGCAGGGATATTGGTTATCGCTTCGTGCAGGTCGGCATCAAAAGGCTGGCCGATTGACTCCATCGGTAACAAACCTTTTTGGGTAAGCGTATTTTTTAACTTGTTCTGTATTAACAACACACCTTCTCTAACCGGTGCAACTTCGGTTGCGTTTTCGGTAGCTTTTAAAGCGCGGTCAAAATCGTCTAATACTGGTAAAAGGTTAGTAATTAAATCTTTACCCTCCATTTTACGTGCATCTTCACGCTCTTTTATCGTGCGGCGCCTAA